>JBJEVP010000098.1:0-2876 GCA_051884475.1 Candidatus Spyradosoma sp. | reverse complement strand
TTCCCGCGGGCGAAATCACAGGAAGCGGGCGGTGGGGGTGTCGCCGCGGGCGCGGAGGGCGTCGGGCGTTCCCGCGAAGATCAGCGAGCCGCCGGCGTTCCCGCCGCCGGGGCCGAGCTCGAGAAGCCAGTCCGCGCAGCGCACGACGTCGCTGTTGTGCTCGATGACGACGAGCGTGTGCCCCGCGTCGCGCAGGCGGAAGAGCAGGGCGAGCAGCAGGCGCACGTCGCTCCAGTGCAGCCCCGTGGTCGGCTCGTCGAGCAGGTAGAGCGTCGGGCCTTTTTTCTTTTTGGAAAGTTCGAGCGCGAGCTTGAGGCGCTGCGCCTCGCCGCCGGAAAGCGTCGTCGCGGGCTGGCCGAGCTTGAGATAGCCGAGCCCGACTTCGTCGAGCGTCGTGATCAGATTCAGGATGCCCGGCTGCGCGCGGAAAAATTCCTTCGCTTCGGCGACGGTCATGTCGAGCGTTTCCGCGATGTTTTTCCCCTTGAAGAGCACTTCGAGCGTTTCGCGGTTGTAGCGCGCGCCGCGGCAGCTCGGGCACTCGACCCAGGTTTCGCCGAGGAACTGCATGTCGAGCGGCACCTGACCTTCGCCCTGACAGGCTTCGCAGCGTCCGCCGCGCTTGTTGAAGGAAAAGCGCCCCGCGTCGTAGCCGCGCATCTTCGCGAGCGGCGTCGCGGCGTAGATTTTTCGGAGCAGGTCGAAGATGCCCGTGAACGTCGCGGGATTGGAGCGCGGCGAGCGCCCGATCGGCGACTGGTCGATGCGCACGAAGCCCTCGAATTTCTCCAGCCCGTCGATGCCCGCGTGTCTGCCGGGAACGCATTTGGCGCGGTTGATCCGGCGCGCGGCGGCGTCGCCCAGAATCGAGTTCACGAGCGTCGATTTCCCCGAGCCGGAAACGCCGCAGACGACGGTCAGCGCGCCCAGCGGGAACGCCGCGTCCACGCCGCGCAGATTGTTTTCCGCCGCGCCGCGCACGACGAGAAAATCCTTCGGCTCGACGCGCGGGAACGCCGCCGCGATTTCGCGGGAACGCTCCTCCGGCGCCGCGTTCAGGAAGCGCGCCGTGAGCGATTTTCCCTCGGCGAGACACTCCGAAAGCGTGCCCGAAAAGACGAGTTCGCCGCCGCGCGTTCCCGCGCCGGGGCCGATCTCGACGACGTGGTCCGCGGCGAGAATCGTGTCGCGGTCGTGCTCGACGACGACGACGCTGTTCCCGCGGTCGCGCAGGTCGCGCAGCTGCGCGATGAGGCGCGCGTGGTCGGCGGGATGCAGCCCGACGCTCGGCTCGTCCAGAATGTAGGTGACGCCGACGAGCCCCAGCCCGAGCTGCGCCGCGAGCCGCACGCGCTGCACTTCGCCGCCGGAGAGCGTCGCGTAGGCGCGGTCGAGCGAAAGATAGGAAAGCCCGGTCGTATCCAGAAACGCGATACGCTTTTCGAGCCCGGCGCGCGCCTCCTCCGCGGGCTCGACGGCGGGAACGCCCTTCAGCGCGCGCACGAACGCGAGCGCCTCGGGAACGCTCATCCGGAAAAATTCGCCGATGCTCTTTCCCGCGAGCTTCACGGCGAGCGCGCGCGGATTCAGCCGCAGACCGCCGCACGCCGGGCAGGGCGCGGCGTGCTGAAACGCGAGCAGGCGCGTGCGCAGGAGCAGGCTCGACGTCGTGCGCGCCGTGTTTTCGAGGTCCGCGAGCACGCCTTCGAACGGCCGCATCGCGGGCTTGCGCCTTCCCGTCTTGAGCAGAAATTCGCGTTCGCCGCTCCCGTGCAGAATCAGGTCGCGCGTTCCCGCGTCGAGCTCCTCCCACGGAGTCCGGAGCGAGAACGGCGCCTGCTCCGCGAGCTGGCGCAGCCAGGCGGCGCGCTGCGTGATCATCTTTTTCGAGCCGTAGCGCCAGGGCTTGATCGCGCCGTCCTTCAGCGATTTTTTCGGGTCGGGAACGACGAGTTCCGGCAGGAAGCGCGGCAGTTCGCCGAGCCCGCCGCACACGGGGCAGGCGCCGTCGGGGCGGCTTTCGGAAAAGTTCTTCGGCGAAATCGCGTCGTAGGTCTTTCCGCAGAGTTCGCAGGAAAAATCGAGGCGCAGCGGGATTTCGCGCGCGTCGCCGCTCCCGCCGAGCACGACGGCGAACGCGCGGTTCTTGCCTTCGCGGAAGGCGAGTTCGAGCGAGTCCGCGAGGCGGGAACGCGCGTCGGCGGAAACGACGAGCCGATCGACGACGACGTCGAGCGCGAGCTCGGCTTTCTTCCCGAAGCTCGGGAGCGCGTCGTCGAGGTCGAAGATCTCGCCGTCCACGCGGATGCGCTGGAAGCCGCGCCGGCGCAGGTTCTCCGTCTCGTCGGCGAGCATCGCGCGGCGGATCTTCGCGTAGGGCGCGCCGAGCGCGAGCTTCGTTCCCGCGGGCAGGGCGCAGAGCCGCTCGACGCAGTCGTCGAGCGTGCGGCGCGTGATTCTGCCGCCGTCGTCGGGGCAGAACTGCGTTCCCGCGACGGCCCAGAGCAGGCGCGCGTAGTCGGCGATTTCCGTGGCGGTGGCGACCGTCGCGCGCGGATTGCCGTTCGCCGCCGTGCGCTGCTCGATCGCGATGACGGGCGAGAGCCCGTGGATGAAATCGACGTCGGGGCGCGGAATCCGGTCGAGATTCGCGCGCATTTTCGCGGAAAGGCTTTCGAGGTATTGCCGCGCGCCCTCGGCGTAGATCGTGTCGAACGCGAGCGAGGATTTGCCGGAGCCGGAGACGCCCGTGACGACGACGAGCCTGCCGCGCGGAATCCGAATCTCGAGGTTCTTCAGATTGTGTTCCCGCGCGCCCTTGACGTGAATTTCTGCCGGTTCGGAGCTGTTCATGCGCCCAAGATAACGCGCCCCGC
>JBJEVP010000097.1:0-11297 GCA_051884475.1 Candidatus Spyradosoma sp. | reverse complement strand
TCCAGTTTTCGAGCTTCATCGTCAGCCCGGAGCCGGCGAGCGCGAGCTTCGCGCCCTCTTCAAACGCGAACACGCCGCCCGTGAAGTCGAGCGTCGCGCCGTCGCCCGCGAACGTCACCGTTCCCGCGGCCGCGGGCGTCGCCGCGCTCGTGCCGATCTTCACCGTCGCGCCGTCGGAAACCGTGAGCCCGCCCGAGAACGTGTTGAGCGCGCCCGCGCCGTCGTTCGCGAAAGTCGCCGTCGTTCCCGCGCCGGAAATCGTCGTCGCGCCCGCGATCGCGTTGATCGCGCCGTCCGCGAACGTCACCGTCGCGCCGTCGGAAATCGAGAGCGTGCCCGCCGTGACGATGCCGCCGCCGAAGGAATACGTTCCCGTGCCCGAGACGGAGACGTTCCCGCGCGCGTAAACGTCGTTCGCCGCGCCGTTCGCCGTGTTCCCGGAGAACGTCGCCGAAGCGCCGTCGCCCGAGAACGTGACGTTCCCGGAGTACGTGAAAATCGCGCCGCCTCTATCAGACGCCGTGTTGTTCGTGAACGTCGCCGAAGCGCCGTCGCCCGAGAACGTGACGTCCGTGCCCGCGTAAATCGCGCCGCCGTCGCCGGTGGACGCCGTGTTGTTCGAGAACGTCGTCGTGGAGCCGGAGCCCAAGAGCGAGACGCTCCCGTGCGCGCCGACCGCGCCGCCGTAGTCGCACTCGTCGCCTGAGAACGTCAGCTTTCCCAAAAGAATGACCCTGTCCGCGTAAATCGCGCCGACGCCTTCCGACGCCATGTTCCGGATCGTCACGTTGTCGCCGACGATTTCGAGCGTCCCGGAGTTGTCGCGCGCGAAGCGGAGCGAGCCGTTCCCGTCGAAGACGAGGTCGCTCAGATTCAGCGTGTTCATTGACCCGGCGAAGGAGAAGAAGCGTTCAGTTCCGTCCGTTCCCGTGATCGTGCGCACGACGCCCGCGGTCGCGGACCGCAGCGTGAGCGTCGCGCTTTGCGAAAACACGAGCGGCGCGGCGTTCGCGCCGTCCGCATAGACCGTGATCACGCTGCCGTCAGCGACGGAGACGGACGCGCCCGCCTTCGTGTAGGCGTCGAGCGCGTTCCCGTAGCCGACGACGTTTCCGCCGCGCGTGAGCGTGAAGGCATATTCCGTTTCCGTGAGCACGACGCCGGAGCCGCTCGCGCTCAGCAACCGCTCGACGTTGGCGGCTCCGGAGCCCGTGTAGCGCAGCGTCATCACCTCCGGCGAGCTCGCCAGCGCGGAGGCGTCGCCCGAGAGAAGCAGCGTTTCGCCGTCGTCGTCGAGCTGACCTTCGCCGACTTCAAAAATGAGGGAGTTCGTCGTTCCCGTGCCGAACGCGACGCCGCCGCCGACGGCGAAGCGCGTCGTGTTCCCGCCCGCGATCGTCAGCGTCGCGCCGGAAAGCTCGAGCACGCCCCCGATGTTCGTGATCGAGCCCGCGCCGAACGTCACCGTCGCGCCGTCGGAAATCGAGAGCGTGCCCGCCGTGACGACGCCGCCGCCGAAGGAATACGTTCCCGTGCCCGAGACGGAGACGTTCCCTTTCGCATAAACGTCGTTCGCCGCGCCGTTCGCCGTGTTCCCGGAGAACGTCGCCGAAGCGCCCGCGCCCGAGAACGCGACGTTCCCGGCCGCGTAAATCGCACCGCCTTTATTAGACGCCGTGTTGTCCTCGAAGATCGTCGTGGAACCGTCGCCCGAGAACGTGACGGTCCCCGAGCTCGAATACGCGTAAATCGCGCCGCCGGAGCTGCCCTTGTTGCCCGTGAACGTCGTTCTGGAACCGTCGCCCGAGAACGTGACGTTCTTGCCCGTGTAAATCGCGCCGCCGCTGCCGGACGACGTGTTGGTCGTGAACGTCGCCTCGGAACCGGCGTCCGAGAAGGCGACGGTGTCGGTCGTGTAAATCGCGCCGCCGAAGCTGCCCTTGTTGCCCGTGAACGTCGTCCTTCCCGAGAGCGTGACGTTTTCCGCGGCGAGCGCGCCGCCATGGCCGGACGACGTGTTGGTCGAGAACGTCAGCGTTCCCGAGAGCGTGACCGTTCCCAAGTTGGTGGTCCTTCCCGCGTGAATCGCGCCGCCGTAAGACGACGAGTTCATGTTCCGGATCGTCGCTTCGTCGCCGACGATTTCGAGCGTCCCGGCGGAGACGCTCGCGAAGCAGACCGAGCCGTTCCCGTCGAAGACGAGGTCGCTCAGATTCAGCGTGTTCGTCGTCTCGTTGGCGAAAGAGAAGAAATCCGCCGTGCCCGTGACCGTGCGCACGGTGTCCGAATCGGACTGCAGCGTGAGCGTCGCGTCGCCCGAGAACGAGAGCGTCGTGCCCGAGCTCGCGTCGTCCGAGAAGACGACGACGTAGCCGCTTTGAA
This sequence comes from Candidatus Spyradosoma sp., assembly GCA_051884475.1. Classification (GTDB taxonomy): domain Bacteria; phylum Verrucomicrobiota; class Verrucomicrobiia; order Opitutales; family UBA953; genus Spyradosoma. The sequence continues at coordinate 8,915 of JBJEVP010000097.1, read as the reverse complement.
CGGAGTCCTTGACTTCGTCGAGCGTGTCGCCCGAGGCGACCACCGTCGTGCCGTCGGATTCATAGACGGTGACGTTGTCCGCGGCGCGCGCGGGAACGGCGGCGACGCCGAGCGCGGCGGCGGCGAGCAGGAACGCGGGAACGCCCGCGGCGCGGCGCGCGCGCATGGCGAGCGCGATGAAGTTGAAAAAGCGTGAAGAACGGCGAATTCGTGAGTTCATGGCGTTTAGTCGAAGTTGAATGTTTTAGCGAAAGACTATCTTATTTTTTAGGAAAAGTATATCGAATTGGAAATTCGGTGAGCAAGTCCTTTGTGCGTTCCTCGGTTTCATGCGGGAACGCGGCGGGCGGCGCGCGCGGACGCCCGCGTCTTTGGGCGTTTTCGGGTGTTCCTCCCGCGCGGATATGCGGCTCGCGGGCGGGAACGAGCTCACCGAATTTCCAATTCGGGGGACCTCTCCGCCTTTCGGGGAAACGACTTGGCTCCACGCTTCGCTTACCAGTCGCTTTTCTAAATCCCTGAAAAGAAATTTCCTTAAAAAATTTTCAGAAAGCGACAGGAATGTCGCTTCCCCGAAAGCGTTCCCGCGAATCGCGCGCCTGGGAGCGGAGACAGGAATGTCTTCGCCCCCAAGTGCCCCGAAGGGACACGAAGCGCGAGCGCGCGGCGGAAAGTTTTTGCCGCGGACGCCGCGGATGAACGCAAATGAAAGCCCCGGAGGGGCGACCCCAAAAGAAACCCCGGGCGGAAGCCCGGGGAGTGCGCGCGAAACGGAAAAGCCTTGTAAAGGCGTCCCTGCTCCCGCGGCGGACGAATGCGCCCGTCGCAGGGTCGCCCCGACGGGGCTTGTCGGTTTTTTCGTCGTGCCCCAGGTTTCCACCTGGGGTTTCCAAGAGGGTCGCCCCCGACGGGGGCTTTTGCAGAGTTCGCGGACGCCCGGGAGCGGAGACGTCCACGTCTCCGCACGCCGCGGGAACGAAGACAGGAATGTCTTCGCCCCTAAACAAAATTTCCTTTTTAAAAATTTTCAGAAAGTGACTGGAAAGTCGCCCAAAGGCGTGCGAAACCGCACGCCTTTCCCGACGGAGCGGTTTTTCTTTGCGTTCTTCGCGTTAAAAAACTTTGCTCCCGCGGATTTCGCGGAGCCGACGGGACATGGGCGCTCCGGTGCGGAGGGGCGCGCTCCCGTCGTTATTTTCTTGCGCGGAAGGCGCGGGAACGACAGACTTTCGGCGTTGTCACCGCCGTTTTCGGCGGAGTTCTATCCCACAGTCAAACATCACAAAAATATCTCAACGGTTTCATTCCCCTCCTGTTATGATCATCTCAGAAGCTGAATTGCAGTCGTTCACGAACGTCGTCCAGTCGCACCCGCACGATTTCCTCGGAATGCACCAGGCGATGGTCGGCGACAAAGCGGGCGTCGTCGTCCGCGCCTATCTGCGCGACGCGAAGAGCGTCGAGCTCGTGAACGTGAAGACGAAAAAACGCACGGAAATGCCGCGCCTGACGGAAGACGGATTCTTCGAGCTTTGGCTTCCGCGCTCGAAAGAAATCTTCGCCTACCGTCTCGCCGTGGAAAGCTATTCCGGCGAAATCCGCGAAATCTACGACCCGTACTGCTTCTGGCCGACGATTTCCGACGACGACCTTTACCTGATCAATCAGGGCAACGACCACCGCGTGTACATGAAGCTCGGCTCGCACGTGCGCGAGCTCGGCGGCGTCAAAGGCACGTCCTTCGCCGTCTGGGCGCCGTCGGCGCGCCGCGTCTCCGTCGTGGGCGACTTCAACGGCTGGGACGGCCGCTATCACCCGATGCGCATGCTCGGGGCCTCCGGCATCTGGGAAATCTTCATTCCGGGCGTGGGCGCGGGAACGAAATACAAATTCGAGATTCTGAACCAGCAGGACCCGACGCCCTACTGCAAGATCGACCCCTACGCGATTTCCTTCGAACCGCCGCCGAACAACGCCTCGATCGTCGCCGACGTCTCCGGCTTCAAATGGAAGGACGCCAAATGGCTCAAGGCGCGCGATGCCTCGAACTGGCAGGAAAAGCCCGTCTCCGTGTATGAAGTGCACCTGGGTTCCTGGCGCAGCGTTCCCGAAGACGGCAACCGCCCGCTGAACTACCGCGAGCTCGGCGTGCAGCTTTCCGAATACTGCAAGGAAATGGGCTTCACGCACGTCGAGATGCTCCCGCCCACGGAATATCCGTTCCCGCCGTCGTGGGGCTACCAGGTCACGGGCTTCTACGCGCCGACGCACCGCTACGGCACGCCGGAAGACTTCATGTCGATGGTGGACACGCTGCACCGCAACGGAATCGGCGTCATCATCGACTGGGTGCCCGCGCACTTCCCGCGCGACGCCTTCGCGCTCGCCGGCTACGACGGCACGCACCTCTACGAGCACGCCGACCCGCGCCAGGGCGCGCAGCCGGACTGGGGCACGCTCGTGTTCAACTACGGCCGCTGCGAAGTCCGCGGATTCCTCATCGGCTCCGCCCTTTCGTGGCTCGACCGCTTCCACGTGGACGGTCTGCGCGTGGACGCCGTCGCCGCGATGCTTTATCTGGACTACTCCCGCAAGGACGGCGAGTGGATTCCGAACCGCTACGGAGGAAAGGAAAACCTCGAAGCGATCGACTTCCTGCGCCGCACGAACGACCTCGTCCACCAGTATCACCCGGGCGCGATCACGATCGCGGAGGAATCGACCTCGTTCGCGGGCGTCACGCGTCCGACGCGCGACTTCGGGCTCGGCTTCGACTTCAAATGGGCGATGGGCTGGATGCACGACACGCTCGCCTACATGAAGGAGGACCCGATCAACCGAAAGTACAACCACAACAAGCTGACTTTCGCGATGCTCTACCAGTATTCCGAAAAGTTCATGCTCGCGCTTTCGCACGACGAGGTCGTCCACGGCAAGGCCTCGCTGATCAACAAGATGCCCCAGTCGGACATGACGGCGAAGGCGGCGAACCTGCGCGCGCTCTTCGGCTACATGTGGACCTGGCCGGGCAAGAAGACGCTCTTCATGGGCGGCGAGTTCGGACAGTCGCACGAATGGAAATACGACGCCTCGCTCGACTGGCACCTGCTCAAATACGTCGATCACGAAGGCGTGCGCCGCGCCGTGCGCGACCTGAACAAGCTCTACACGTCCGAGCCGACGATCGCCGCGCTCGACCAGGACTACCGCGGCTTCGAGTGGATCAACGCCAACGACGGAGACAACTCCGTGCTGACGTATCTGCGCAAAGGCGCCGACGAGAAGACGACCTGGGTCGTCGCCTGCAACTTCACGCCCGTGCAGCGCACCTACCGCATCGGCGTTCCCGCGGACGGCTTCTGGTCGGAAATCTTCAATTCCGACGCGGAATGCTACGGCGGCACCGGCCAGGGCAACTTCGGCGGAGTCAAGGCGGAGAAGAAGGAATGGAACGGCCGCCCGTTCTCCATCGAGATCAACCTTCCGCCGCTCGCCTGCGTCATCTTCTACCAGAAGAAAAAGTGACGCGCCGTGCGCAGGAAAAGCGTTCCCGAGAAAAAAAATCGGGAACGCTTTTCTTTTGTCCGGAGATCTTCGAGGCGAAGCCCCGGACGCCGAAGCGCGGAAAATCTCCGCAAAAAAATCCGCGCAACAAATCCCGCGCTTCCGCGTTTTATATTTTCCAGAATTTTTTTTTCGACGCACCGTCACGATGAAACACACAGTCCTGATTTTGCCCGCGCTTTTCGCGCTGAGCGCCTTCGGAGCCGAGCCCGACGTTCCCGCCGGAGACTCGACGGCGGCGACGTCCGCGGACGCCTCCGCGGGAACGCAGGCCGCGCCGCGCCGCCGCGCCTTCGAACTGCCGGAAATCACGGCGGAGGACGTCGCGAAGGTCGTGCGTCCGGGGCCGATGCTGAATCTGAGCGCCGCCGTTCCCGCCGCCCTCAGGAACAATCTCGGAATCGCCGTCGGCAGAATCGAAAAATCCGTGATCGAGGACACGCCGGACATCGCGGAGGCCGAATTCGACCCGCGCTTCTCCTTTTCGTCCGCCTACGACACGGCGGGAACGGCCCCCTACTGGAAACAGGATTCCTCGCGCGCGAGCGACCAGGGCTGGAACAATTCCGTCGAGCTTTCGAAAAAATTCTCCTACGGCACCGAAGTCAGCGTTTACGGAAAATTCAACCGCGGCTACAACCTCAACGGCAATTCCTACGCGGCGGACGCCTCGGTCGCCGCCGGCGTGAACGTGACGCAGCCGCTGCTCAAGGGCTTCGGCGAGACCGTCAACCTCGCCCCGCTCGTCATCGCGCGGCAGAACGTGCTCAAAAGCGGGCTCTCCCTGCGCAAGACGACGCTCGACCTGCTCTACGACACGGAAGTCGCCTACTGGAACCTCTCCGCGAGCTACGCGCTCGTCTCCGCGCGGCTGAGCAGCCTGCGCTACGCCGAAAACGTGCTCGAACAGACGCGCAAGAAACGCGCGCTCAAGGACGCGACGCTCGAGGACGTGCTCCAGGCCGAAGCCGAAGTCGCCTCCCGCCGAGTCAACCTCGTGCGCGCGCGCCAGTCCGTGGAAGACGGAGACGACGCGCTGCGCAAGCTGCTCGGCGAAAAGGGCGACGAGTCCGATCCCGTCGTCTATCGCGTGGAACCGCTTTCCCAGAGCGCCGAAAACCGGGAGACGCGCAGCTTCGGCGAATGGATTTCCGCCGTACGCGCGTTCGACATCGACCTGCAGATTCAGGAAATCAACCGCGAACAGGCCGCGCTGAACCGCGAAGTCGCGGAAAACGCCGACCGGCCTTCGCTCGACCTCGTCTTCGGCGCGGAAGCGAGCGGGCGGGAAAGCTCTCCCGCGGACGCGTTCCGCGGCGCCGCCGTGAACGACCGACGCGGCTACGACCTTTCGGCGGGAATTCAGTTTTCCGTCCCCCTCGGATTCCGCCAGAGCGAAGCCGAACTGCGCCAGGCGATGAAACGCCAGCGCGGAGTCGAAATCGAAACGGCGCAGGCGCTCCAGAACGCGATGTTCGACGCGCGTTCGGCGTGGCGCTCGCTCGAAGCCGCGCGGGAACGCCTCGTCGCCGCGCAGATCGCGCTCAAAATGCAGAAAGAGTCCTTCAACGGGCAGCGCGCGCGCTATTCCGCGGGAACGGCGACGCTCACCGACGTGCTTTCCGCGCAGGATTCCCTCGACGCCGCGAGACTCGAGGAAATCCAGGCGCAGCTCGACCTCGCCGTCGCGCGCGCCAAGGCCGAGCGCCTCGACGGCCGCATCCTCTCCAAGAACGGCTTCACCTGGGAGGACGTGGAATGAGGGGGGCCGCGCCCGCGTTTCCGGTTTCTTTTCGCCTCCTCCTCGTTCGCCGATTTCCCGTTTCTCGTTCCCGATTCCTTTCATTTCCTATGTTTCTCCGAAAAAAATTCCTTTCCCTCGCGGCTCTGAGCCTGCTCGCCGCCCTTCCCTTCGCGGGAACGGGCTGCGAAAAAGTGCTGAACTCCGGCGGCTCGACGGCGAATCTGCCCTCCGTCGCCGTCGTTCCCGCCGAACGGCGGACGATCGAAGAGAGCATCGTCGTCAGCGGCTTCGTCGAACCCGAAACCGCCACCGAGATCAAATCCGAGATCAACGGCAAGATCATCCGCATCAACGTCGAGAACGGCGATTCCGTCAAAAAGGACGAGCTGCTGCTCGAAATCGACGCCAGCACCTACCAGACGGAAGTGGACGCCGCCGAACGCACCGAACGCCAGCGCGAACTCGACGTCGAAAAATCCGAGCGCGACATGCTCCGAATCAGGAAGCTCTACGAAAGCGACTTCGCCACGGAACAGGACTACCTCGACTCCGTGACCGCGTTCGAGACCGCGAAGCTCCAGCTCGAAGTCGTCCGCGCCACGCTCTCCAAGGCGCGCGAGGAACTCGCGAAGACGCGCATCCGCGCGCCGCACGACGGCATGGTCTCCGACCTCGACGTCTACGTCGGGAACGTCATCTCCGGCGCGGGATCGTTCTCCAACGGCACGACGCTGATGAAGGTCAACGACATGAAGAACCTCCGCGTGAAGGCCGACCTGAACGAAATCGAAGCGAACAAGATCAGTCTCGACTCCGAGGCGCGCCTGACCTTCGATTCGCTCCCGGAAACGACGTTCGTCGGCAAGGTCGATTACCTTTCCGCCTTCGGCGTGCAGGATTCCTCGACCTCGACGCTCTACAAGTTCCCGGTCCGAGTGAAATTCCAGGCGGGCAAGAAGCTGATCCGCCCGGGCATCAGCTCGAACATCTCCATTCTCGTCGAACGCGCCGAAGACGTCGTGAGCGTTCCCGCGAGCGCCGTCTTCGTGGAGGACGACCAGCGCTACGTCTTCGTCAGGCTCGGCGAACACCGCTTCGAGCGGCGCAAGGTCGAAATCGGAATCGGCAATCTGAACTTCATCGAAATCAGGTCCGGCCTGAACGAGGGCGACGAGGTCGCGACGACGCGTCCCTCGCAGAGCGAAATCGTCGGCGGGGACAAGGACGCCCCCGAAGGCGGAAAGAAGCGCGGCAAAGGCGGAGACCGCGGGAACGGTCCGCGCGGCGAAGGCCCCGGCGGCCCGCCCCCGATGTAAGCGCGGAGAAGGAGGAATTTCCGAAATGAGCGCAACCGATTCCGTTCCCGTGGTCGAACTGCGGGACGCGAAAAAAATCTACCGCATGGGCGACGAGGACGTGCACGCGCTCGACGGCGTGGACCTGCAGATACGCGCCGGCGAGTTCATCGCCATTCTCGGGCCCTCCGGCTCCGGAAAATCCACGATGATGCACATGCTCGGCTTCATGGACACGCTGACGAGCGGACGGCTCATCTTCGAGGGCAAGGACGTGACGGACGTAGGAGCCGGGCGCCGCGCGTGGTATCGCGCCAACCGCATCGGATTCATCTTTCAGGCGTTCAATCTGCTCCCGCGCCTCACCGTGCTCGAAAACGTGATGCTCCCGCTCGTGTATTCCCGCGTCCCGCGCAGGGAGGCGGAAGAACGCGCGCGGCTCGCCCTCTCCCGCGTGGCGATGGAACACCGCGTCGCGCACCGGCCTTCCGAGCTTTCCGGCGGCGAGCGCCAGCGCGTCGCCACCGCGCGCGCCATCGTGAACAGCCCCGGAATCGTGCTCGCGGACGAACCCACGGGCAACCTCGACAGCAAGAACGTGCGCCGCTCGCTCGACCTGCTCTGTTCCCTGCGCGACGACGGGCTGCCCGTCGTCATGGTCACGCACGACCTCGGCGTCGCCAGATACGCGGGGCGCGTCGTCGAAATGCACGACGGAAAAATCGTGCGCGACTACCGGCAGGAAAGCGTTCCCGCGGGCGCGGCGGACGTTCCCGCCGAAGGCAATCTCGCCGCGGAGGACTCGCGCTGAAAACCCCTCTTTCTTTTCACGGGACATGAAATTTTACGGCACACTCCTGAACGCGTTCTTCAACGGGCTGAGAGAAATCCTCGCGCACAAGATGCGGTCGCTTCTGTCGATGTCGGGCATCATTCTCGGCGTCGCCGCGCTCGTGGCGATGGTCTCCATCGTGCAGGGCATGGTCGGACAGTTCAAGGGCTTCATCGAAGCTCAGGGCGGAATCGAAAAGATCACGATTTCGGAGGAGACGCTTCCGAAGGAACAGGAACACCTTCAGGACTCCGCGCCCGGCCTCACGATGAAGGACGTCGAGGCGATCCGCAAGCTCGTGCCGAGCGTCTCCCACATTTCTCCGGAAGTCAGCGTGCGCACCACCTCCATCTCCCGCAACGGCAAGGAATTCCGCGCGCGCGTCACGGGAACGATGTCGGACTGGCTCGTCATCAACAAGCGCAGCGTCCAGCAGGGACGATTCCTCAGCGACATCGACGAGCTCTCCCGCGCCAAGGTCTGCGTGATCGGCTCGCTCGTCGTCGACGAAATCTTCGAACCGAACGAAAATCCCGTCGGGCAGTCCGTGAAAATCGGCGGAGAATGGTTCACGGTCGTCGGCGTGCTCAACGAATACCGCATGAGCGGCGGTCCCGGCGGGAACGACAAGAAGCGCGGTCCCGCGCGGTGGATGAACGGCGGCTGCTACATTCCCATTCACACGGCGATGACGAACTACACGTCCAACGACAAGCTCTCCTCGCTCTACGTGCGCATCAGCAGCTCGGACCAGCTCTACGACACCGTCCCGCAGCTCGACCGCGTGCTGCTCCAGGCGCACGGCGGATTTCAGGACTACGGCATCTCGACGAACGAGGAAATGCTCGCCGAGTTCCGGAAGACCGAAAGCTCGTTCATGATTTCTCTCGGCGGCGTCGCCTTCATCTCGCTCTTCATCGGCGGGATCGGCATCATGAACGTCATGCTCGCCGCGATCAACGAGCGCATTCGGGAAATCGGCGTGCGCAAGGCGGTCGGCGCGCGCGGGAGCGACATCTTCCTGCAGTTCCTCGTGGAGACCGCGCTCGTCAGCTCCATCGGAGGGCTGATCGGGCTGGCGCTCTCGGTCGGAATCACGAGCGCCGTCTCCCACGTCATGGCGGGCTCGCGCATGGGCGGAGGCATGACGGACATGAACGTCTCTCCGAGCGTGATGCTCGCGGGATTCGTCTTCTCCGTCGGCATCGGCATTCTTTCGGGCGTCTATCCCGCCCTGCGCGCCTCCCGCCTCGACCCGATCGAGGCGCTCCGCTACGAGTGAGCGCTTTCGGCGTTCCCGCCGCGCGTTCCGGCCGGAAGGAAACTTCCGCCTCGTCTCCAAATTTCAATTTGCGGGAACGCTCCGACGTCCGTTAGTATTGCGCGAAATGAACTTTCTTTCCTTTTCGATTCCTGCGCTGATCATCGGTTACGTTCTCGGCTCGATCCCGTTCGCGGTGATCGTCGCGAAGCGCCACGG
>JBJEVP010000096.1:8398-11314 GCA_051884475.1 Candidatus Spyradosoma sp. | reverse complement strand
TTTTCTGACAGGATCAATCTCATGAAAAAGACGACGTTCATACTTCTGAACTCAGCCGCTCTCCTCGCGGGAACGACTCTGGCGCACGCATCGACGGCGATTCTCGACATCAACAATTCTTCGTCGGTATCGTATGATTCGCCGAACATCGTCGGCGTAGGCAAGAAAGACACGGCCATCAGCTTCACGTTGGACGGGCAGAATCTGACGGCGACGTTGGCCGCAGGCAGCGGATACTTCCCAAGCGGATTTTACTCCAATGCGCCGTGGACGGGCGGGCTCCCCGATGACGCATCGGGCGGGCTTTCCTCTTCGGATCTTTCCGCGATAATCGGGAGCGGATTTGTTTCGACTTCCGCGGCCGGAACCAGTTCTTACACGGGGCAGATTTCGCTGACGATCAGCGGGCTTTCCGCCGGTTCCTACAGTCTCTCGTGGCTCATGGCGAGCGGAAGTAATATTACGGACTACTCCACCACCAATACCATTGCGGGGCTCGGGCCGACGACGTGGAACGTCTATCTGAACGGCGCCAATCTCGACTCGACCGGGGCGCAAACGACCTATACGTCGAAAATCGACGACGCGGATTGGACGACGGCGACCGGCCACACGACGACGAAGGTCGATGCGGGAACGGCAAGCGCGCACTACATGACGCTCAATTTTGACGTCGAGGAGGACGGGGCTACGATAAAGCTGCAGGCTGAGAAATGGGCGGCGGGGCTTGCCCCCAGCTACTTGAAAAGTCTTCAGTTCGCGGCGCTGACTTACAACGCGCCGTCGATTCCCGAGCCCTCGGCGTTCGGACTGCTGGCGGGCGTGGGCGTGTTGGCGCTGGCGGTCGCGCGTCGCCGGCGACCGTGCCGCAAGAGCTGATCTCGTGTGAGCTGAGTTCAGATCTTTTGCCATCGACCGCACGGGAACGAATTTTTCGGGAACGTGCGGTCTTTGTATGCCCGGATTTTTTTGTTCTTTGAAATTTTTTGAAACACGGATTGAACGGATGAAAACGGATTTTCAGTGAATAACGAATAATGAATAATGAACAACTTTCACCGAGGTTTTTGCCTGAGCAAAAACTTTGAACACTCCACTAATCATTATTCACTATCCATTACCCACTATCCTTCCCCTCAAAGGACTTGTTCCTCTAAGCCCTAAGCACTCCTCCCTCAGCTTTTTTTCACTGGAAGTCATAGAAGTCGGAAGAAGTTTTTTTTAAGACGTCTTCTTTTTACTTCCATTACTTCCAGTGAAATTTCCTTTTAAGGATTCCGAAAAGCGCCTGGAAAGTCTCTTCCCCACAAAGGATTTGTTCCTCTAAGCCCTAAGCTCTCATCCCTCAGCTTTTTACTTCCATTACTTCCAGTGAAAAAAAAGCTGAGAGATGAGAGCTGAGAGCTTAGAGGAAAGCTTAAAAGCGTAAAAGCTGAAGAGTTCAGGAGAAGGGCTGAGCGCCTCCGTTTTCATCCGTTCAATCCGTGTCGCAAAAAACAAGGGGTGAAGCGGTCGTTGTCCGCTTCTTCCCGATTCCAATTTTCAACTTTCAATTTTCAACTTTTGAAGCGGCGGGACGCCGCTTCTCCCATTTCCCCTATTTTTTTCTATGAAAGTCTTGTTGTCAGCATTGAGCATCGTGGTCGGCGCGCTCGTCGCGTCGGCGGAAACGGTCGTGATTCCGTTCGGCGGGAACGCGTACGTGACGAACGCGTCCGGCGCGGGCGCGCGCATCACGGACGCGGGCGCCACGGCGTGGACGGACCCGGAGGCGATCGTGAGCGTGTATTTCGCGACGGAGAAGCCGCAGGAGGCTCTGGACCTTTCGCTGTGCGTGCGCGGGAACGCGACGTATGAAGTGAGCTGCGGGAACGAAAAGTTCATCGTTCCCGCGGCGCACCGCAAGCTGGGCGTGGCGACGGTGGGGCGCGTGCGGCTGGCGTCGGCGGGCTACCACCGCGTGGACATCCGCGCGCTGGAGAAAGGCGAGGGCGAGAAGGATTTCGGGGAAATCTCGGATCTGATTCTTGACGGGCTGAACGGCAAGGCGACCTTCGTGGGGCGGAATTTCTCGACGCACTGGGGGCGGCGCGGGCCGTCCATCTACTCGCTCTACGCGGGGCCGGAGGGCAAGCACATCGCGTATTTCTACAACGAAGTGCTCGTTCCCGAGGGCGAGGACACGCTCTACACGTTCTACATGGCGTGCGGGTTCGGGCAGGGGTATTTCGGGATTCAGACGAACTCGCCGACGGAGCGCCGCGTGCTGTTTTCGGTGTGGAGTCCGTTCAGCACGCACGATCCGAAGTCCGTCCCGGAGGCGGACCGCGTGCGCCTGGTGAAGAGCGGCGAGGGCGTGACGGTGCGCGATTTCGGCGGCGAGGGCTCGGGCGGGCAGAGTTTTCTGCGCTATCCGTGGAAGGCGGGAACGACCTACCGGATGCTCGTGGGCGCGAAGCCGCTCGCGGACGGCGGCACGCGCTACTCGGGCTGGTTCTACGCGCCGGAGGAGGGAAAATGGCGGCTGGTGGCGAGCTTCGTGCGCCCGCGGACGCAGAGCTGGGTGCGCGGCACGTGCTCGTTTCTCGAAAACTTTTCGCCCGAAAGCGGCTGGAAGGAGCGCCGCGTGCTCTACAAGAACCAGTGGGCGATGGACACGGAGGGCAAATGGCACGAGCTGACGACCGGGGGCTTCATGGGCGACGGCACGGCGGGCGCGAAGGTGCGCCTGGACTTCGCGGGCGCGCTGACGGAAGACGGGAGCGCCTACGAGTTGCGCAACTGCGGCTTCTTCGTCGGGAACACGGACATGAAGGCGAAAGTGAAACGCAAGGGCACGGGAACGCCGCCGGACGTCGACGTGGAGGCGCTGGAGAAGATGCTGTGAGGCTCCTGCGGAGCTGTGTAAGGTGTAAT
>JBJEVP010000096.1:0-8298 GCA_051884475.1 Candidatus Spyradosoma sp. | reverse complement strand
GTGTAGGGTGTAATGTGTAGGGTGTAATGTGTAGGGTGTAATGTGTAGGGTGTAATGTGTAGGGTGTAAGGGGGTAAAACGTAAACGGCGCGGAGCGCTCATTCTTTCTATTTCATGATGAAGACAAAAAACAACGACGGATCCCAGCCGGCGACGACGCGTCGGCGCTTTCTGAAACAGCTCGGCGCGGCCGCGGGCGGCGCGTTCGCGCTCTCTCTCGTTCCCGGCGAGCTTTTCGCCGCGTCCAAAAAGAAGAAGGACGCGGAGGCGGACGCGGGCGTTCCCGCGATCGGAGACTACGAGGTCGAATACGGGCCGTATCTGCAGAAGCCCGCGGAAACGTCGATGACGGTGATGTGGACGACGCGCAAGCCCGGCATCGCGTGGGTGGAATACTGGGACGCGGAGAATCCCTCGGAGCACAAGTTCGCGGAGGACGTGCGCCTCGGGCTGCGCAACCTGCGCACGCCGCGCCACTGCGTGCAGATACGCGGGCTCGAGCCGGGCAAAAAATACGCCTACAAGGTGTTCGCGCAGAAGGAGACGCTGCCGTTCGTGCCGAAGGCGCAGGCGGACGAGGCGAAGCCCGACGGCGTGTTCACGACGCTCGACCCGAAGGCGAAGAGTTCCCGCGCGTTCATCGTGAACGACATGCACGTGCCGATCAAGTCGCGCGACCGCATCATGCCGCTTTTCGAGAAGGGCGACGCGGCGTCGTGCGACCTGATTTTCCACAACGGCGACATTCTGGACTACTGGCCGGGCGACTACTGGGCGCCGAAGACGCCGGATCCGATTTACGCGGCGGTGCTGCATCCGCTCGTTCCCGTGATCGCGAACGTGCCGTTCATCTTCGTGCGCGGCAATCACGAATACCGCGGCTACAACTCGATGCGCGCGGAGGAGGCGTTCCCGGTGCACGCGAGCGGCGGTTTCTACACGCTGATGCGGCAGGGCGACGTCTGCTACGTGATTTTGGACACGGGCGAGGACCATCGCGACACGGGCAAGCAGTCGATGTGGGAAGATTATTTCGACGACGAGATGGCCTGGCTGCGCGAGGCGGTGAAGACGGACGCGTTCCGCACGGCGAAGCGCCGCGTCGTGATTCAGCACATCAAGCCGCTGATGACGGACAAGCATTCCGCCGAAAAGGTGCGCGACCATTTTTACCCGGGCGCGAAGATGCTCACGACGCTGATTCCGATTTTGGAAAAGGCGAAGATCGACGTGATGATCTGCGGGCACGAGCACGTGAACGAATTTTTCCCGGCGGGAACGCGCAAGGAGATTTCGTTCCCGATTCTCGTGAACGACAATTCCGGCTACGTCGTGCTCGAAAGCGTCGGCGGAAAGATGACGCTGAAGCAGTTCACGAAGAACGGCGGGAACGTGCGGACGCTGAAGTTCTGAGCGCGCCGCGCTGTGCAGGTTTATTTTTTGAGGTTCGTAGAAGATTCGCACAAGAAAACGGAAAACGAAATTTTTTTATGGAAAACGAAACACGGAACAAATTCTCGCGCCGGGACTTTCTCGGCAAACTCGGACTCGCCGTCGGCGGAATCGCGGCGGCCTCTGCGCTGCCGGCGACCGCGCTCGGCGGAACGCTCCCGGCGAATCCGCCGAAGGGCGTCCGCGCCAAGCGCGTCGTGATGCTGAGCCTCGACGGGATCTGCGTCGAAGGCTTCAGGCAGGCGAAGACGCCGCACCTCGACGCGCTGCTGAAGCAGGGCTCGCTGTCGCTGGACACGCGCGTGCAGATGCCGTCGGTGACGATGCCGAACTGGATGAGCCACCTTTCCGGGAGCGGCCCGGAGCAGCACGGCGTGTTCAACAACGGCTACACGATCGCGGGAGCGACGAAGCCGAAGGCGTACCCGCCCGTGGCGCGCGACAAGGAGGGCTATTATCCGTCGGTGTTCCAGGTGCTGAAGGAAAACGTCTCGGGCTGCCGCACGGCGTTCTACTGGAACTGGAAGCCGCTGATCAATCCCTACAATCAGAAGCATTTCGACGAGAAGGAATATCTGGACAACGACGAATACGCGCCCTACTTCGCGCGCGCGTTCGACTTCGTGAAGAAGAACAAGGCGCACCCGACGGTCGTGTTCCTCTACGACGTGCACACGGACCACGCGGGGCACAAGCACGGCTGGATGTCGCCGGAATACATCCGTTCGATCGAGGAGGCGGACGAGCAGATCGGCGTGTTCATCGACAAGATGAAGGCGGAAAAACTTTTCGCGGACACGCATTTCTTCTTCCTGACGGACCACGGCGGAATCGGCAAGGGCCACGGCGGCACGACGCCGCAGGAAATGATCGTGCCGTGGGGCGTCGTCGGTCCGGGCATCCGGAAGAATTTCGAGATCACGGAGGCGAACTACACCGTGAACACGGCGACGACGATTCTCCATCTCTTCGGCGTGAAGCGCCCGGCGGAATGGACGGGCGAAGTCCCGAGCAGCATTTTCGCTTAACTCGAACTCGCGGCGTTCCCGCGGAGGGGGAATTCATTGTGATTCCGCGGGAACGCCGTTTTTCGGAGGGACGCGGGGCGGCGGAGTCCGGAAACGGGCTTCCGGCCGCTTTTCCCGCGAGGGAAAAAGGAAAAGAAAGAAATGAACATTTGACTGGAGTCAGCCGACCATGGAACAGAACGAAAACGAAGAATACTTCGGGAACGCCGCCGGCGCGGAGGAAGCCGCGCCGGAAGAATGCGTTCCCGTGAATTTCGACGACGAAAACGGAGAAGACCCGCTGAAGCGGCACACGAAATTTTCGTGGAAGTCCTTCGGCGGCGACGGCTTCATCGTCTCCGTGATCTTTCACGCGGTGCTGATCGTGTTCGCGCTGTTCTACGTGGTGGCGACGATCGAACCGAAGGAGCCCGAGCCGGCGGAGTTCGTCTCCGGCGCGGGCGGCGGCGGAGGCGGGGAAAATCCGAACCGCCAGAACAGCCGCATGCGCCCGAAGTCCCGCGACATGAAGGTGCAGAACAAGATCACCTCGAAGAGCGCGAAGGCGACGCTGGCGCTCCCGGAAATGCCGAAGATGAACGCCTCCATGGGCTCGATGGGCGGCATGAAGGCGGGCGGCGCGTCGTCCGGGCTCGGCTCGGGAACGGGCGGCGGCATCGGCTCCGGGAACGGCCCGGGCATCGGCAACGGACGCGCGTTCCTCTCCGCGTTCGGCTCGGCGTTCTCGAAGACGCCGGCGCTCACGGGAACGCTCTACGACGTGAAGCGTTCCCGCGACGGCAAGACGGTTTACGCCTCGACGGACGGCGCGGGAAAGAACAAGCGCAAGGAGGAGCTGCACCGCGCGCTCGGAATGCTCGTCGCCGGAAAATTCCGCACGACCGAGCTGGACCGCCGCTACTTCAAGGCGGGAACGAAGCTCCGCAGCAATCAGATCTACATCAACCAGCGGCCGGCGAACGCCGCGACGGAGGCGTTCGCGAATCCGCCCGTCTCGGAAGGCGGCAAGGCTCCGTTCGACGCGCCGGGCTGGCTCGCCGTCTATGAAGGCGACGTCACCGCGCCGGAGACCGGAGAGTTCCGTTTCGTGGGCATGGGCGACGACGTGCTGCTCGTCGGCGTCAACGGGGAGCCCGCGCTCTACGCGTTCTGGCCGGGCGAGGGGCACGGTCCCGCCGTCCCGTATCACAAGGGCTGGGAGCCGGAGGACGTCTGCGGCAAAAACGGCAAGGACGGCCGCAACGTCGCCAAGGTCGGGAGCGAACATCTTTACAAGGGGCAGTGGATAAGAATGACGAAGGGGCGCAAGTATCACGTGGTCATCGCGTTCGGCGAAGGCGCGGGCGGAAGCGCGGGCGCGCGGCTCGGCGTGCACCAGAAGGGCGTCTTCGAAAAGAACGAGGTCGTTCCCGTGTTCAAGCTGGGCGCGATTCTTCCGGAGCTGCTTCCGGTGCTCCAGCTCAAAGGCTGCTACAAGGCGGAGGGCCCGAGCTTCCAGCCGCCGAAGAAGCGCTGAGGAGGGCGGTTTCGACGAAACGGGAAGCGCTTCGCGCGATCTGCGAAAGCAAGTGAACGACTTCGGAACGGAGCAGGAGATTCTTTCTGAGGGCTCGCCTCGGCGGGGCCTTCGGGACGCCCGTCGTCCGTCGCCCGCCCCGCGCGGGCGTTCCCGCCGCGGATTTTCTCTCGTCGTCGCGCTGCTGATGACGGCGCTGATGCTGTGCGTCGCGCTGGCGGCGGCGGCCTTCGTCAACGTGCAGAGCGCGATGACGGAGAGCCGCCTGCGGCGCGCGCAGGCGCAGCTGAACGCCGTCGCGGGAATGCGCATGGCGCTCGGGCAGCTGCAGCTGCTCTGCGGGGACGACCGCCGCGTGACGGCGACCGCGGACATTTTTTCCAAGGCCGGCAACGCCTCGCTCCCGCGCGGCGAGGCGGCGGACGGCAAGCGCTTTTGGACGGGCGTGTGGGCGACGGGCGGGCTCGACAAGACGAAGGTGCGCGACTGGAGCGTCTATGCGCCCGACGACAAGCCGTTTCTCGGCTGGCTCGCGTCGGACTACGACTTCACGGCGGAACGGCCTTCCGTGCTCGAAAATCCCGTGAACAGGACGACGGTGGCGACGATGGGCAACAACCTGCTGCTTTCGGCGAAGACGGGCTTCGCGGATTCCGCCGACGGGCGGGAGACGGTCACGCTGCTGGGCACGGGAGCGCTGGGCACTAAGACGGACGCCTCGGGAACGCTCGGGCCGGAGCGGCGCGAGGCGAAGGCGCGGCGGGTGCCGCTGGAGCGGCGTTCGGCGGCGCGCGACGAGATCGTTCCCGCGCACGTCGGCGCCTACGCGTATTGGGTCGGCGACGAAGGCGTGAAGGCGAACGTCGCCGTGCCCGACGGCACGGACGAGAATTTTCTCGAGGACGACGGCGCGGAGTGGCTCCGGCGCTTCAACGTCGCCTCTCAGCGCGCCGACGTCGCCTCGCTGACCGGGCTGGAGAATTTCGATTCGTGGTGGCGGACGGACGCGTCGCGGGCGAAAGGCGCGGCGGGAACGCTGCTGGCCGCGGTCGAGAGCGCGGGAACGCTGGAAAACTACGCGGACACGTTCGGTTTTCACGACGAGAAGCTTTCCGAAAACCTGAAGCGGCTCCGGCACGACGTGACGTTCGTGTCGCGCGGCGTTTTTTCCGACGTGTACAGCGGCGGGCTGAAGACGGATCTCTCGCTCGCGTTCGAGATGCCGTGGTTCGCCGACGGGAAGACGTGGAAGAAGGGCTTCCGCGATCTGAAGCAGTTTCACGGGAGCGGCGAGAAGAACGACCTCAACCTGCTTTCGTTCGGGAAATTCAAGGTGCCGAACGACGAAAAATGGTGGACGGAGCAGCCCGAGGACGGCTTCGGCTATCTCTACGAGTTCGCGACCGGGCGGAAGACGGGAACGAAGGGCTTCCCTAACATGGAGATTCTGCGCGGGCCGACGTGGGACCTCGTGCGCAACTATTACCGCCTCTACAAGCGCGAGGACGAAAAGAAGGGCTTCCGCGGGCTGAAGCCGAAGAACGCGGACTCCTGGATCGCCGTCGGAAGCCGCCCCTACACGTATCTTTCCGGGATTCAGAACGCGCAGCAGAGCTCCGAGGACGACCCGAAGAACGCGCTCATCGGCGGGAAGGGCAACTACGCGCAGTGCGTCGTGCGGCGCACGATGGCGACGACCTACGAAATCGGCGCGCTGCTTCCGGAGTTCAACGGCAGGATGCGCAACCTCGGCGGGAGCCCGACCAATCTGAAGACGGGCGCCTCGCCGATGATCGTGCCGCAGTCGATGCGCATCGCTCCCGTGGTGCGCCGCGTGGTGATCCGCTGCTCCGTCGTGCTGAACAGAGACACGGCGGCGATCTGCTTCGACCCGATCTTCACGATTCACAATCCCTACGACGTGCCGATCGAGTTCTACGGATTCGGCGCGTATTGGACGAAGTTCTTCCCGTTCAAGTTCACGCTGGAACGCCTCGACCGCGACGAAAAGACGGGAAAATACAAGCCCTGGCCCGGGACTACCAGCAACAAGTTCACGCGGGATTTCGCCCAGATGATGGGCGCCGGAGACAGCGCTTCGGGCTCCGAGGGCGGGCAGTCCGCGTTTTCCCTGCGGATATTCGCGGGAACGAACTCCGCGAAGTCGCCGCCCTCGGGAACGATAAGGCTCGCGCCCGGCGAGGTGAAGAACGTCTATCCCTCCGACGCGTTCATGCTCAACGAGAGGAAATACGTCGGCGGGCGGGAACGCCCGATATGGCGCATCGTGGACGTCGGCGACTTCAAGTACGAGGAGAAGAGCGCCGTTTCGGTGCCGCTCTACGACGTCGATCTGAGCCAGTGTCCGGAGGACGAGGAGATCTCCTTCCGCGTGACCTACGGCGTGGAGGCGTTTTACGAAAAGGAGAACGACTATCTGACCTTCAACCTGCATTATCCGACGTCCTCCTACGGGGACAATCTTGCCTCCGTCGCGGGAATGAGACGCATCTGGCGGAAGCGCGCGAACTACGCCGACATGTCCGACGAGAACCTGACGCAGATCATCGCCTTCCGGCGCTTCATCAAGCGCGATCCCGACAGCTGGGTCGGAGAGACCTGCGGGAGGCGGAACACGGCGCAGAAGGGGATTCTCGGCGGCGTGGAAAAGACGTTTTTCGCCTACGTGGACATATGGGAGCAGCCGAGCGGAGAATCGCCGCTCGCGTCCCCGCTGCGGACGAATCCGCGCCCGTGGGTCGTGTGCCACTCGGGCTGGGACGCGGCGACGCGGGAACGCCCGACGGGCGTCGGCTGGATGAAGGCCGTCAAGCGCGACAACAGCGGGCTCTGCCCCGTGCAGAACATCGGCACCTGGGGCGATTCACTCGATCTGAGCGGGCAGACGAACATCGTGTTCTTCTCGATCCCGCAGGCGCCGCTCACTTCGCTCGGGCAGCTGCAGCACGCGGAGTGCTCCGTGCTCGACATGGAGCCGGGATACGTCGTCGGCAACTCTTACGCGCACATGGGGATTTCGGACGCGAAGGAAATCCTGTTCTGGCCGGACATCGGCTACATGAAGGGCGACTCCGACGGCAGCTACGCCAACGTGCATCTGCCCCAGCCGCGCGCGGACACGCCGTTCGCGGCGAATCTGAATCTTTTCGACCGCTACTTCTTCTCGGGAATCAATTTCGGCGACGCGGACGAGGCGCAGTGCGGCGACGCGGACGAGTTCG
The DNA here is from genome assembly GCA_051884475.1 of Candidatus Spyradosoma sp. GTDB lineage: Bacteria > Verrucomicrobiota > Verrucomicrobiia > Opitutales > UBA953 > Spyradosoma. Next base: position 1,060 of record JBJEVP010000096.1, on the reverse strand, counting down.
TGCGCCGCGCCTTCGGCGGGAACGCGAAGGAGAATCCGTTCCCGAACGGACGCGTGACGCTGATCCGCGATTTCGGCGGCCGCTCGGAGGACGCGGCGAAGGCGGATTTCCGGGATCCGGAAAAAGTCGCGCGCGACCTGATGCTGAACGGCGCCTTCAACGTCAATTCGACGAGCGTGGAGGCCTGGTGCGCCGTGCTTTCCGGACTGCGCGGGAAAATGCAGCGGCTGGACGGCGCTTTCGGTAAAATCGGAAAGATCCCGTTCCTCCGCTTCTTTTCGCAGATCGGTTCCCGCGCGGGCGGCTTCGGGCACGCGGCGGATTCCGACGGCGACGCGGGCAAGGGCTGGCGCTGGTTTCCCGAGCTGAGCGACGCGGAGATCCGCGCGCTCGCGGAGGCGATCGTGGCGCAGGTGCGCGCGCGCGGGCCGTTCATGTCGCTCGGCGATTTCGTGAACCGCCGGCTGACGTCCTCGGGAACGGCGGGGCAGGCGGGAGCGATCCAGGCCGCGATCGACGAAAGCGGAATCAACCGTTCCTGCGCGGGAAAATTCGACGACGACGGAAAATCCGCCTACGACAAGACGCGCTATCCGAACATGTTCCCCACGGGAACGAAGCTGAACAAGGCGGGCGCGCCCGGCTACGTGACGCAGGGCGACGTTCTTTCGAGCGTGGGCAACGTCTTCGCGGCGCGCTCCGACACTTTCGTGATCCGCGCCTACGGCGAGACTTCGGAGAGCGTCTCCGGAAACGTTTCCGGACGCGCCTGGTGCGAAGCGGTGGTGCAGCGCGTGCCGGAGTTCTTCGAGCCGCAGGCGGACACGAAGGATTCGATGATCGACGTCTCGAAGTTCATGGCGGACTACCGTTCGCGTCAGCCCGCGGGAACGCCCGAAAAATTCATCTACGAAAAACGCGAGCCGGACGAACGCCTTTCCGCCGTGAACGCGCTGTTCGGGCGGCGCTTCAGAATCGTGTCCTTCCGCTGGCTCTCCCCCGACGAGGTTTAGCGAGAGTTGAAAATTGAAAGTTGAGAGTTGAAAGTTTTTAGCAAGGT
>JBJEVP010000095.1:0-2895 GCA_051884475.1 Candidatus Spyradosoma sp. | reverse complement strand
GTGTATTCCGCGACGCCGCCGACGCTTTTGCCGACGAAGCGGTTGCCGTTGGCGGGAGAAATTTCCTCGGAGGAGACAGAAACGCTCGCCGAGGGCGCATCGGACGCCGCCGCCGTCTTCGTTTCCGTGACGACGAAATTGCCCGCCTCGTTCTTCGTCCAGGAACGCGAAATCGTCAGGGCGTCTCCGCGCTCCAGAACCCATTCGCCGTTCTGCGGGCTGAACGTCCACGTGCTGACGAAGGCAAAGCCCAATCCGCGCCGCTCCGTCAGAGAAAATTTGTTCGTCGTGCCCGCGGGCGCGCCGCATTCGAAGACCTTCACGGGCGTTCCCGTCGGAACGTAAAGCCCGGCGGCGTTCCTGTCCGAGAAATCGCCGTTCTTGTACCAGCGGATTTCGTAACTCGCCTCGCCGGTCGAAACGACGTCCAGCAGCCCGTCCGCGAGCGACCAGATCTGCCGCAGAGCGCCCGTTTCCGCGTCGCGCACGACCTCCACGCCGAGCTGCGCCGCCGTGAGCACGACGCCCTCGGGAGACTTCGCGGAGACGAAGGCCCCGTCCGCGCCGTAGGAAATTTCCATGCGGTCGGAAAGCCGTTCGACGACGGTGCCGTCCTCGTTCACGCGGACGCGGGAACTTTTCCACGCGTTGTTTTCGTCGGGCGCGCCGCCCTCATAGACGTTTTCCCAGAGCCCGTCCGCGGAAACGGTCGCCGACTGCGAGGCGTGATCCTTCGCCGTCACGCGCCGCGTGAGAAGATGATCGTATTTCAGCCCCGCCGGAGAAAAAAGCTCTTCATCGACTGCGGCTTTTTTCAGCACGAGCGTTCCCGCGGCGAATCCCGCCGCGTACGGCGTGCGCCCGAAAGGCTGCCTGAAGCTCACGCTTCGAACGTTCGTTTCCGACGCCATGTCGCATCGCCCCGAGCAGGAGCACTTTTCGTCGCCGTCCTCCATTTCGGGATTCGTCGGGCGGCGCTTCGAAATCACCTTCGCGGAGAGCGAGTAAGGACCGCCGAGGTTCGTGTAGGAAATGGAAAACGTGACATCGCCCGCGCCCTCCGGGAGCTCCCTGAAGTCCGACGTCGCGGAGCCCGGGACGACGACCTTAGCGGAGGCGTCCCAGTGCGACTCCGCCGAAACGCCTTCTCCGGAAACCGTCGCGGAATCGTCCGCCGAAACCGAAATCGAATAGCTGTTCCCCGCGGGAACGGTCAGCGTGCCGGTCCAGGAAAATCCCGGTCCGGTCGGAGTGCCGCCGGAAAAACTCACCGTCCGCGAAACGCTTCCGCTCCCGTCCGTTCCGAATCCTCCTTCCGTCAGATACGTCGGTTCGACATTGACTTCATTTTCGTTCGATGCGCTCATTCTCTTTCGTTCCTTGATGATCTTGCAGGTATCGGCTTTTTCGGGGGCGGAAACGTTCCGCCCTGTTGCGATGCCGTGAATGAAAAAGGAGCGAAAAATCGGAAGCAAGAAAAGTTTTATTAAAAAAATGTAATGTTTCTTTTCCTGAAGTCCGGACGAAAATCCGCTTCGGCGGACTTCGGGCCCCGTTCCCGCGAGGCGCGCGAAAAAAAAGCGTTCCCGGGCGGGAACGCTTTTTTTTCGCGCGGAGCGGACGGACGGGCTCAGGCCTTTTTCGCCCGGCGGGCGCGGACGGCCTGAGCGAGCGTCTCGAGCACGTCCTTCGTCTGTTCGACGGAGATGCAGGCGTCCGTGATGCTCTGCCCGTACACGCAGGAGCCCTTGCTGTCGCAGCGGTAATCCTGACGGCCTTCGACGAGATTGCTTTCGATCATCACGCCCGTGACGGCGCCCTGCCCCGCGGAAATCTGCGCCGCGAGATCCGCCGCGACGAGCGGCTGGCGGGAATAGTCCTTCCTGCTGTTCCCGTGCGAGCAGTCCACGACGACCGACGCCGGGAGATTCGCCGCGGTGAGCTTCTCCTCGCATTCGCGGATGTATTCCTCGCCGTAGTTCGGGCCCGTGCGGGAACCGCCGCGCAGAATGACGTGCGCGTCCTTGTTCCCCTGCGTCTCGAAAATCGCGACGACGCCGTCCTTCGTCACCGACGGGAACCAGTGCGAATGGTGCGAGGAGCGCACCGCGTCGATCGCGACCTGGATCGTGCCGTCCGTCCCGTTCTTGAAACCGATCGGCATGGAAAGCCCGGAAGCGAGCTCGCGGTGAATCTGCGACTCGGTCGTGCGCGCGCCGATGGCGCCGTAGGAAACGAGGTCCGCGAGGAACTGCGGAGTGATCGGATCGAGGAACTCCGTCGCCGCGGGAACGCCCAGGTCGGAAATGTCGCAGAGAAGTTTGCGGGCGATGTGCAGACCGTCGTTGATCCGGAACGTGCCGTCGATGTAGGGGTCGTTGATCAGCCCCTTCCAGCCGACGACGGTGCGCGGCTTTTCGAAATAGGTGCGCATGACGAGCAGGAGGTCCTTCTCGTGTTTCTTCGCGTATTCGGAGACGAAGGCCGCATAATCCAGAGCCGCGGAAATGTCGTGAATCGAACAGGGGCCGGTGATGACCACGAGGCGGTCGTCCGCCCTGTTCAGGATTCGGCTGATGTCTTCGCGCGCGCGCTCGACCGTGTGAAGCGCCTTTTCCGAGGGCGTGATTTCGTCCATCAGAAGCGCGGGCGTCACGAGCGGCTTGCGTCGCTGGATGCGCGTGTCGTCTGTCTTGCTGTTGATCATTGCAAAGGGAAAAATAATTTTTCATCAGCAAAACACGTTCCCGCCCTTTTGTCGAACGGGAAAAAGGAGAAATTCGCGCTCTCGCGCCGCGCGGCGGCGGAAATTTCGCATTGCGGCGGGAACGCCGTTCGCGCAAAATTGCGGGCACTATGGCAAAACAAGTCGTCTCTCCCCGCGTTCGCGGATTC
>JBJEVP010000094.1:0-11592 GCA_051884475.1 Candidatus Spyradosoma sp. | reverse complement strand
TGTCGATTTCCGCTTCGGGAACGTTCGCCTCCTCCGGCGCCGCTGAGGTGTTCGTGGTAGTCATATGCTTTTTTATTCTGCCCGCGACGGCGCGCCCTTGCAACGTTCAAAAAAAAACGGGAGCGCCCGGACGGAACCGCTCCCGTTTTTTTTGAACGCCGGAAAAGGCGCTCAGACGCGGCGGACGAAGGTCCAGCCCTCGTTCGCGATGAGCGCCTGCGCCTTCTTCCATTTGACGGTGCGGGTCTCGTCGCCGAGAGAAATCTCCACGAGGTCGTTGCGCCCGATGTCCATCTGCGGAATTTCCCCGCCGAGATCGCCGTCCTCGGCGACGGAGACGGCGGGCGCGGCGGACGCGTTCCCGCCGAGCAGCGCGGCGGCGATGGGGGATTTTTCCACGGCGGCGCGGCGCTCCGCGGGAACGCCGGTCCCGGAGGCGACGGCGGAGGAGTCCTCCGGCGCTTCCGTTCCCGCGGCGGGCTCGATCCCGCGCAGACGGCGGATGAGCCGCTCGAACGCCTCATAGCTCGTCGCCGCGCGGAAAAGTCCCGTGCAGACGTCGGAGCGGACGCGGCCGAGCATCGATTTGAAGCAGGTGAACGCCTCGTTCTTGTATTCGACGAGCGGATTGCGCTGACCGTAGCCGCGCAGGCCGATGCTCTGGCGCAGATCGTTCATTTCGGCGAGGTGGTCCTGCCAGTTCTTGTCGATCGCGCGCAGAATGATGTAGCGCTCCATGCCCTTGAGCGCGTCCGCGCCCTCGAAGGCGTCGCGCTCGGAATAGGCGTCGCGCACGCGCTTCGCCACGAGCGCCGCCGCGCCCTCGCCCCGCGCCGCGAGCATTTCCTCCGACGTGAAGCGGATCGGGAACGTGGTGTTGAGCCAGCGCACGAAGTCCTCGAGAGCGACCTTGTTCACGTCGGCCTTTTCGTCGGCGGGAATCGCGGCGTCCACGCGTTCCTCGAGCTCCTCCTCGACGAGCGCGAAAAGCAGCTCGCGCGGCTTGTCGGTCTTGAGCGCCTCGTTGCGGATGCCGTAGATGATTTCGCGCTGCTTGTTGAACACGTCGTCGTACTGCAGCGTGTTCTTGCGGTAAGTGTAGTGCACGGACTCGACGCGGCGCTGAGCGGTCTCGATTGAGCGGTTCAGCAGCGAGTGCTGGAGCGGCTGCCCCTCGACGAAGGATTTCTGAAGCACGCGCGAAATGACGCCCGCGTTGGAAAAGAGACGCATCAGGTCGTCCTCCAGCGAGACGAGGAACTTCGAGCGTCCGGGGTCGCCCTGGCGGGAACAGCGCCCGCGCAGCTGGCGGTCGACGCGGCGGGACTCGTGGCGCTCCGTGCCGAGCACGAAGAGTCCGCCGAGCTCGCGCACGCCCTCGCCGAGCTTGATGTCGGTCCCGCGCCCCGCCATGTTCGTCGCGATGGTCACGGCCCCGCGCTGTCCGGCCTGGGCGACGATCTGCGCCTCGATCTCGTGATTCTTCGCGTTGAGCACGTTGTGCGGCACGCCCGCGTATTTGAGGCTGCGCGAAAGCGTCTCCGAGGCCTCGACGCTCGCGGTGCCGACGAGCACGGGCTGCCCGCGTTCGTGCGCCGCCTTGATTTCCCTGACGGCCTCGGCGTACTTCTCGCGGCGCGTCTTGAAGATCGTGTCGTCCTCGTCGATGCGGATGCAGGGCTTGTTCGTCGGGATCGCGACGACGCCGAGGCGATAGATGTCGTAAAATTCTCCGGCCTCCGTTTCCGCCGTTCCCGTCATTCCCGCGAGCTTTTCATACATGCGGAAATAGTTCTGAATGGTGATGGTGGCGTAGGTCTTGGACTCCTTCTCGATTTCGACGCCTTCCTTGGCCTCGATCGCCTGGTGAAGCCCGTCGCTCCAGCGGCGGCCGGGCATGATGCGGCCGGTGTTCTCGTCCACGATCATCACCTTGTCGTCCTTGATGACGTAGTGCACGTCCTTTTCGAAAAGCGCGTAGGCGCGGAGCAGCTGGGAAATGCAGTGAATGTCGCCGCTCGCCTTGACGAAGCGGTCTTCCGCGGCCTGTTTGAGCTTCGCGCGCTCCTCGGCGGAAAGGTCTTCGCGGGCGTCGACGGCGACGAACTCCGTCGGAATGTCCGGCAGGACGAACGCGTCGGGATCGTCGGGGCGGAGCGTGTCGCGCCCGAGCTGCGTCAGGTCGGATTCGCGGCGCTTTTCGTCGATGGCGTAATAAAGTTCCTCCTTGATGTCGAAGCGGCGCTGGCGGTTGAACGCGTTCATCATCTCGGCGTCGAAATTGTCGAGCTTCTTGCGCCATTCGCCGTTCTCCATCATCTTGAGAAACTGCTTGTTGCGCGGAGCGCCGAGCTTCACCTGAAGGAGCTTGACGAGGCCCGCCTCCTCGGCGCGGGAATCCTTTTCGCGCGCGGCGCGTTCGAGAAGCCTGCGCGCGGATTCCACGAGCGTGTTGCAGAGCCGCGTCTGCTTTTCGACGAGCTTCTGCACGCCGGGCTTGAACTCGTCGAAGGGCTCGGCGCGGTCCTCCTGCACGGGACCGGAAATGATGAGCGGCGTCCGCGCCTCGTCGATGAGAATGGAGTCGATCTCGTCCACGATGCAGTAATAGTGGTCGCTCTGCACCTGCTCGGCGACGGAGGTCGCCATGCCGTTGTCGCGAAGATAGTCGAAGCCGAACTCGGACGCGGTCCCGTAGGTGATGTTGCAGCGGTAGGCTTCGCGGCGTTCATGCGGCGGCATGGAGTTCTGAATGCAGCCGACGGTCAGCCCCAGGTATCTGAAAAGATGCCCCATCCACTCGGAGTCGCGGCGCGCGAGGTAGTCGTTGACGGTGACGAGCTGGCAGTTGCGGCCCGTCAGCGCGTTCAGGTAGAGCGGAAGCGTCGCCACGAGCGTCTTGCCCTCGCCCGTCGCCATTTCGGCGATCTTGTTGCGGTGAAGCGCGATCCCGCCGATCAGCTGCACGTCGAAGTGCACCATGTCCCACGTCAGTTCGTGATCGCAGACGACCGCGGTCGTGCCGCAGAGCCGCCGCGCGGCGTTCTTGACGACGGCGAACGCCTCGGGCAGGAGCTGTTCGAGCGTCTCGCCCTTTTTGAAGCGTTCCATCAGCTCGGGCGTCTTCGCCTTGAGCTCCTCTTCGGAAAGTTTCTGAAATTCCGTTTCCAGCGCGTTGATTTTGCGGACGACAGGTTTGCACTTGCGGACGAATTGGCGATGATGCCGCCCCGCAAAAATCTTGAAGATGGAGGAAATGCCCATGACTGATTCGGTGAAAATATGAAAAAAGGGAAAATCTAAATCTCTCGCCCGCGTTCGCAAGGCAAAAAATGGGACGGGAACGTCTCCGCCCGCCCGTTTTCACTGCACTTTCCGCGCCAAACGAGGCGCGCGGGAACGCCGCCGCTCAGAACAGTCCGCAGACGAGCACGACCGCGATCCCCGCGGGAGCGATCCAGCGCAGAATGAAGCGATAGACCTTGAAGAAGCGCAGCGAAAGCGTTCCCGCGTTGGAATATTCCGCCTCGAGGATCTTTTTGTCCAGCCGCCGCCCCGCGAACAGCGAAATGAAGATGCCGCCGAGCGGCATCATCAGCTTCGCCGTGAGAAAGTCCAGAAAATCGAAGAAGCTCAGCCCGAACAGCCGCAGAGCGGAATTTTCCTCGAGCGAACACGCGCAGAACACGCCGAGCGCGATGATGCCCGCGGCGATGACGACCGCCGCGAACGGACGCGCGATGCGGTATTCCTGCCGGAGCGTTCCGGGAGACACGGCCGTTTCCCCCGTTCCCGCCGCTTCGCCTCTCGGCGAAAAAATCTTCTTCGGCAGCGTCACGCGCACTTCCTCGTGCACGAACGCCGTGATGACCTCGAAGAGCGAGATCGTCGAAGTCAGCGAAGCCAGCACGAGCAGCAGGAAAAAGAACACCGACCACACCTGCGCCGCCGGAAGCGACTGCAGCAGCTGCGGAATCGAGATGAACACGAGCCCCGGCCCGCCCGCCTTGAGCGTCTCCACCATGGACTCCGGATGCGCCGCGAGCGCGAACGCCGCGGGGAAGATGATCACGCCGGCGAGCAGCGCGACCGCCGTGTCGAGCGCCGCCATCGTTCCCGCCGTCTTCGCGAGCCGCACGTCGCGCCCGAAATACGAGGCATAGGTCATCAGCGTGCCCATGCCGACGGAGAGCGAAAAGAAGCTCTGCCCCAGCGCGTCCGTGAGCAGGCGCGCGCCCGCGTCGCCCGCCGTCTCGAGATTCGGCGCGAAAAGGTAGGAGAGCCCCGCCCCCGCGCCGGGAAGCGTCAGCGCGCGGACGCAGAGCACCAGCATCACGAGCAGAAGCAGCGGCATCATCAGCTTGCTCGCGAGCTCGATGCCCTTCTTCACGCCGAAGGCGACGATCCCGCCCGTGCCGAGCACGAAGACCGCCATCCACCCGATCTGCGTTCCCGCGTCGTTCGTCAGAGAGGAGAAGAGCGCGCCGAAGTCGTTCGTCGAGGCGAGCTCGCCCGTGAGCGAAAGGCGAAGATATTCCAGCGTCCAGCCCGCGACGACCATGTAGAAGCCCATGATGAGAAACGCCGCCGAAATCGAAAAATACCCGAAGACGTGAAACCACCCGCCCGGCGCGAGATTGCGGTAGGCGCGCGCCGAGTTCGCCTTGCCCGCGCGCCCGAGAATGAACTCCGCGAGCACGATGGGAACGCCGAAAAACGCCACGCACGCCAGATACACGAACACGAATATCGCGCCGCCGTCCTGCGCCGTCTGGCTCGGGAAACGCCAGATGTTCCCCAGCCCGACCGCCGAACCCGCGGTCGCCGCAATGATTCCGAGTTTCGTGCCGAATGTCGCTCGCGCCGTCTTGTCCATGCGGAAAATGCTCTCAATTTTCCCCGAGAAAAGAAAGTTTATTATCGAAAAAATTCCCCGCTCCCGCGCGGGAACGGAGGGAAGACGGCGGATAACCGATGATTCTCACTCAGGTTCTTGCCTGAGCAAAAACTTTCAACTCTCAACTTTCAATTTTCAACTATCAATTTTCAACTATCCCCTATCCTCTATCCGTTATCCATTACTCTATTCCCGTCGCGCGAATCTTGCCCCTAAAAGGATGCTTCCCTCTAAGCTCTAAGCCCTCAGCTCTCCTCTTTTTTTTAACTGGAAGTCATAAAAGTAAAAAGAAGTTTTTGGGGAAGCGACTTTCCAGTCGCTTGTCGGAGTCTTTTCAAAGGAAAATTCCTTTTTAAGGATTCCGAAAAGCGACAGGAATGTCGCTTCCCCAGAGCGTTCCCGCGAACCGGGCTTTCCCGGAAGCGAAGTCTTTTTCAAACGCGAAGAAGACCGCGAAGTTAAAGAAAGGGCTTTGGGGGCAAAAATCTGTGTCCATCTGTGAAATCTGTGTCTGAAAAAAGAAGAGTGCGGAGCAATGAATAACGAGCAGTGAACAGTTGAAAGTTCCTGCTTAGGTTTTTGAAACACGGATTGAACGGATAAAAACGGATTTTCAGTGAATAATTGATAGCGGATAACGGATGATTCTCACTCAGGTTCTTGCCTGAGCAAAAACTTTCAACTCTCAACTTTCAATTTTCAACTATCCTCTATCCGTTATCCGCTGTCCGTTTTCCGTTCAGAACCGCATGCGGAAGCCGACGTTCGCGCTGTGCGTCGTCGAGGAGTCCGTGCCCGCGCTGAACGAATAGCCCGCGTACACGCTCGCGCTCGGGCTCACGTCCACGTTCACCGTCGGTCCGACAGAGAACACGTCCTGCGGGAGCGCCTTCGCCGTGATCGTCGGGAGCCGTCCGCCACCGAGACGCTTCGCGTCCACGTCGATCTCGTCTCCGAGAAATTCGTGCGCGTACTCCGCGTTCACTCCGACGCGGAGTTTCCTGTCGCCGTCGAGAACGCATTGCCACGACGCGCCGCAGCCGACTCGGGCGCGCAGACTGTCGCACTCCGCGGAATCGACGTCCCATTGCGCGTCCGCGCCCTCTTCACGGAAGCTCTCCGCCCACGCGTGCGCGTAGTCCGCGCCCACGTACGGCATCAGCGCGAAATTCCCCTCGAGAGGAATCAGCGCGCCGGCCTCGAAGAACACTCCCGCGTTCCACGCCGTCGTCTCGCCCTTCGGATCGCCCCACACGGATCTGCGGCGCGCCTCGACGCGCGCCGAGCCGAGCTGCGCCCCCGCGTTCACGTAAAGGCGCTCCTCGAACGTCTTCCCGAAATAGCCCGTCAGACGCGTGTCCGTCATGCGCAGTTTTCCGCCGCCGTCGTGAATCTTCGCCTCGTCGTATTCCGTCGCGACCGCCAGCCCGACGACCGTCCGCGAGTCCGTCTTGTAGTCGCCGCCGACGAGCACGCCCCACGCGTTCACGTCGTAGGTCGGCGAATCGTCGGAGTCGTCGTTTTCGGTGAAGCCGCCGCGCCCCTGCGCGAAAAATTCAAAGCGCCCGTTTTCCGAAAATCCGTCCCAACGCCGCTGTTCGAGCCGCGCGGAAACGTCGCGCACGTCCGAATGGAAGCCTTCCGCCTTCATCGCGACCGCCGCCGCGTAGTGCCCGGGCAGAATGTTCATCGCCATCACGCGAGCGGCTTCCGGATCGTTCAGAATCGCCGAAATCAGCGGGTCGTCCGACGAGCCCGCCGCCCCGACGTTTCCGAGCGTGCGCACGTCGTGAAATCCCGGAGCCAGGTCGAGCGCGAAGTCCGCGACCAGAGCCTCGAACGCCTTGCGCCAGCCCGAAGGCATCCGCACCGCGGAAACGTCGGCGCGCACGCTTCGGACGATCCGCACCGTCAGCCCGTTCGCCGTGTCGAAGACCACGGCATAGTCCCGAGCGAAACCGCTCAGTTCCGAGTCCGCGGAAAGGAACGAAACGACGTCCCCGGAAACCGTTCCGCCCTCGAAGATCGTCACGAGAGAGCCTTCCGACAGCGCGGAGATCGGGGACGTCGACGCGAACGTCGACGCCGCGTCCGTTCCCGCGTCGCGTCCGCCGCCCGCGCCGTAAAGATCGAGCGTCGCCGTCGAAGCGAGCGACACCTTCTCGCCCGCGTCCGCGTTCAGCGCGAGCGTTCCCGAGAGGTTCAGCGCCGCGCCCGCGCCGTACGTCAGCCTCACGCCGCCGTTCAGCGTCGCGCCCGCGTCCACGCGCAGCGTCCTCACGCCGACCGGGCTCGAGAACTTCACGTCCGCGCCGGACAAGAGCTCGAGCAAGCCGCTCCCGTACGTGGCGGCGCCGAAAGTCCGCATACCCGCGAGTTTCAGCGTTCCCGCGACGTCCGCCGTCGCGTCCGCGCGGGAAAAACCGATTCCATCGACGAACGTCGCTTCCGCATCTCTTCCCACCGAGAACGTTTTCGTGCCCACGTCCCGCATGAACGTCGTCGTGCCCGAGGCGACTTCCAAAACGCCGTCGCCGCTCGTCGCGTTCCCGAACGTGCGGTCGCCGTTCAGCGAAAGCGTTCCCGCGACCTCGAACGCGCCCGTGCCGAGCGTCGCCGTGTCCGCGATTTTCAGCGTTCCGCTTTCGACTTTCGTCACGCCGGAGAATCCGCTCGCGTTCGATTCAAACGAAATCGTACCGTTCGTCGTCAGCGCTCCCGAGCCCGTGAGCGTCGCGGAGAAAGTCCGATCGCCCTGAAGATTCAGAGTTCCCGAGACGTCCGCCGTCGCGTTCGCGTGCGTCAACGAAACGCCCGAGCCGAGCGTCGCTTCCGCGCCGTTTCTCACAGAGAGAATCCTCGTGCCCACGTCCCGCGTGAACATCGTCGTGCCCGAAGCGATTTCCAAAACGCCGTCGCCGCTCGTCGCGTTTCCGAACGTGCGGTCGCCGTTCAGCGAAAGCGTTCCCGCGACCTCGAACGCGCCCGTGCCGAGCGTCGCCGTGTCCGCGATTTTCAGCGTTCCGCTTTCGACTTTCGTCACGCCGGAGAATCCGCTCGCGTCCCCGCTCAGCGTGATCGTTCCCGCCGACTCCAGCGTTCCCCCGCCCGAAAGCGTGTTCGCGAAGTCCCGCGTCCCTTCTATGCGCAGCGTGCCCGCGTCCGCGACCTCGAACGCGCCCGTGCCGAGCCGCGCCGCATCGACGATCGTGAACTTTCCTCCGTCGATGTGCGTCGTGCCCGTGTGCGCGCTCGCGTCCCCGGCGAACGTCAGGTCGTAGCCGGAATGAACCTCACCGCTCCCCGAAATCGAACCTTGAAATTCCCGAAGATTCGAATCGAAGGTGCCGACGTATTCCGCGCCCGGAAGATTCACGGTCTGATCGATGAACTCGATCAGAACCTCGTAGCCCGCACCGAACGTCACTATAAGAGCGTTCCCGTCCGTCGAGAAATCCCAAAGAGCCTCGTCGTACGCCTCGCCGTTGACCTTCAGAAAAACGTTCCACCCCTTGATCAGAGAATCGAGTCCGGAGAGCGTCGACCCCTCCTCCCACGTCAGTATAGAAATCTCCGAGTCATCCGAAACCGAGCCCGTGAACTCCACCACCAGCCGCGCGGCGTCCGAAAGAACTATTCCTCCGCCCTGTTTCACAGAAACGAGCCCACTCTCGTTTCCATCCGTCTCGAAGCGGATTTCGCCGCCGTCGAGCGTCATTGTCGCGCCCGCGTTGACGTCCAATGTCGCACCGCTTTCCAGAACGATCGTCCCGCCGACCGTCTGCGAATCGACGAGCTTCGCGGGAATCTCATGCTCACGAATACGAAGGGGAGGGGTAAACACCGAAGACGTGTCAAAGTCAGAGATTTCACCGTCGAAGAGAATACAATTGACACCGGTGACGAAAAGGAACTCGACCCCTCCGCTCGCCCCACGAAAATCGACGTTTGTGAGCTTAGAGCTACGAAATGTTGCCCCGCTCAAGTCAATATCTCGAAAATCACCGCCAGTCAAATCAAGTCCGTCAAAAACTACACGGGCTAGATTTTTCTGTTTGTAGCTTGCCGTCGATTCGAGCTGAGATAGACTCAGTCCAGAATATCCGAAATCCGCTCCTGCCATTTCCGCGTTGCCGTGAATCACGGCATCCGTGAAATCTACGGTCCCTATGTAAGTTCCCGTAAAATCCGTACCACAAAGCGTAAAGCCCGAAAAATCCGCGCCGTCTAGATTGATCTGGACTAAGCCCACTCCTGTCAAATTTTTATCTTCTTTGAAACTCTTTGTGGACTCAAGCTGGGCTAAGGTTAGAGCAGACGCCACGAAATTTGCTCCGGCCACCTCTGCGTTACCGTGAATTACGGCATCAGTGAAATCCGCCCCTGTCAGCGTGCTGCCACCAAAATCTGCACCTGAAAGCATAAATCCCGAAAAATCTATGCTGCTGAGGTTTCCTCGAACTAAGCCCACTCCTGTCAGGTTTTTATCTTGGAAACTCCTCGTCGACTTGAGCTGATCTTCGGACAAAATGGCTCGATAAAAATATGCGCCTGCAATTTCTGTATTCCCGTGAATCACAGCATCCGTGAAAATTGAACTCGTCCATAAGTCGACACCTTCAAAATCCACGCCCGAGAGAGTGGCGCCCGTGAAATTCGTCTTCCTTAATTCGGCAAGTGTCAAATTTGCACCTGAAAGATTGGCACCCGTGAGATCAGCATCTGTCAAATTTGCACCTGAAAGATTGGCACCCGTGAAATCAGCATCTGTCAAAGTGCAGTATTTCCAAGAGCTGTAGCGCATCGAAGAGCCGCTAAAATCCCGTCCGGACAAATCCTGCCCGTCGTAATTCTCGTTGTCGGCGAGGAGCGGCGTTCCCGCCGCCGCGCACGCAAAAAGCGTAATGAGTGAAAGTTTAGTTTTCATTTTTGATCAGGCGCAATTGTTTTCTATTAAGTAAAATTTATTCGTTCTCGTTCGAGACGGTTGAACTGGGGTGATTCTTTCTGAAGTTTTTTCTTTCTCTTTGCAATTTAGCAAGCCTGCGATTTAGCATCTTCCGCAGTCGGTTCTGCCGTCCATGCGCTTGCTCGTGTTCTTTCTCATTCAGCAAAAGAACTATTTTTGCCAAAGTATATGCGGTAATGGCCTTGTCGAGAGGGGATACGGTTTCTTTTGGAGAGGATTGCCACAGATCCTCCCAATATCCGCCGAGCAGAATCTCTATATGTAACGGATTTTTGTAATATCCCTGAGATTCTGCGAAGCATTTTTCCGCATCAATTCTCGCATTTTCTTCAAATCCTCGAAGCTTGGATATCCTCAAGAAAGCATCTCCTTGTTGAAGGCAGAAGAATGCGCGAGCACGCAAATCCCAGGCGTATTTTTTCGCCTCCTCACAATCGTCAATCACTCTTTTCAGCAGCGAGATAGCCACCGCCTCCTGATTTCGACTGCAGGCCGCCTGCGCAAAAAGCGCAGTTATCCGGTGGATGAAAAATATCGCCTTGTTGAACGTCGAAGCATCTGCGAAAGTTTTCGAGTCTACAAGCTCGTCTAAAACCGAAATCGCGCATCGGTATTCTCCTGCTTTGCAGTGATTGTGAGCTTCTTCAACACTCAGATAAAACTGAATGGGATTGTCTTTCAAGACATCTTGTCTAGACAAGCTTCTAAAGAACGATATCTGCGGATCCGGCACATTCTCCGAGGTTTGCTTCATAAGCAAAATCGAAGCGAGACGATCGAAAACCTTTCTCGATGTCGAGTCGATGAGTAACACCTTTTCCTTTGCCTCTTTTAGACGCCTGTCAATCTCGAGAAGTCCCACGAGTGAAAACAGAACAAAAATTACCGCCAGCACGGTCGCCCAAAGCGAGAGCGAATTCTGTGCGGCCTCGAGTTTTTTTTCGTATATTCCAATATTTCCGACAGTTGAAATCTCTTCGCCTCTCATGGAACAAAAGAAAGCAACGACAGCAAGAATCGAAACAGCGACGACAAACACAAGATACAGTCCGTGATAGGTTTGAATAACGGCTTTCCACCACGACGGCGAATCCGTATCAGCTCTCGTGTCACACTCTTTACGAAGGTCTGCGTTAGTGGTGGAATTTGATTGATCTAATTTCGACATGTTTCTCTTTTTTAGGGGTCGGAGAGAGGAGATGGCGGGACAGAGGAGGCTTCGCCGGAAATGTCTCTTTTCTCTGAGCACTTTTTACCAAAAAAAAAACGCTCCCCCGCAAGCGTTTTTCGCGGCTTTTCGGAATAATCTTCGCGTCAGAGAAAATTCGTCGTTCCCGCAGAAGCGGGGAATAGAGCAGTGGATAGCGGACAGTGAATAATGAACAGGTGGAAGTTGCGCCTTTCAGGCGCGGCCGATTTGAGAGGCTTTCCCCAAGCGCGCGCTTCGCGTCGCGCATGGGGTTATGTTTGTTCCGCCCCTCCGGGGCGTTCCCGCGACGAATCCGCAAGCCGCGAGCCCCGAAGGGGCGACGATTGTTCAGCGTAGGGTTTCAACCCTACGTAAACGGACAAAAAACACATGCGTCCTGTAGGGACGCGATTGCGGGAAGGCGCGCGGGAGCGGAGACGTCCACGTCTCCGCCGAGGGAACGCGCGAACGCCGCGCGGCGAAAGTTCGCGCGCAGAAAATCGTGCGCCGCGGGAACGAAGGCAGGAATGCCTTCGC
>JBJEVP010000093.1:0-11645 GCA_051884475.1 Candidatus Spyradosoma sp. | reverse complement strand
GAGCTTCATTCGGACGTTCCCGTCTCCGTTTACGCCGATTTCGGGCAAAACGCCGGGCGCTTCCGCACCGGTTCGGTCAGCGCGCTGCTCGAGCATCTCAATTCCGGCGGCGTTACGCTTTCCTATCTCGGAGGTCAGGCGGAGAACACTTTGTCCGCACCGACGATTTCCTTTGCCGGCGTGGCCGACGCGGGCTCCGCCGCGGGAATCGGCGTGAACTTCGTCGCCACCGTGCTCCACGTCGGACTGGGCGCTTCGCTGACGTTTTCCCAAAGCGCGCTCGGCTCCGGAAACGCCGTGCGCTATTCGGCGATCGAATACGCCGACGGGCGAAAAGCGCTCGGGTTGGGGAGCGTCGATTACGTGCTTTCGGACTACCAGCACACGCCGGACGACGCGACGACGGACTACAAAGTTTCCCGCCTGAACAAAATCGTGACCGACGCGTCGCTCGCGACCGTTTACACGGGCGACACGACTTCGCTCGCGGGAACGACGCTTTACCGGGCGGCGGGCGGCACGATGGCGGTGCGCGATCACGCGGGCGCTTCGTCGTCGCTCTCTGCCAGCGGCGTTTACGTCGCCGGCGGCGTCGTCACTGCGGATTCCGCGACGAGCGCCGCGATGCAGGACGGGAGCGCCGGCAACACGTTCAGCGTGTCGTGGCAGTCGGATTGGAGCGCGGGCGGCGTTTCCGCCTCCAATCCGCTGCCGACGGCGAGCCTGGGCGGAGACTCGGGGAGCCCTCTCTACGTCTGGAACGCCGACGCGCGGGAATACCAGTATCTCGGCGCCGTATGGGGCGTCGGCGGATACGGCTCCACCGCCGCGGGAGCGACGCAGTGGACGCAGGGCGTGATGGATTCCTACGACCGGGTCGTGACGTCCTCCTCCGAGTCCGCGACGCTTTACGTTTCCGCCGTGAAAAACGCGGGAGAAGCCGTCACGTCGACGGTGTATCTCGCGGGCGGCGGCGAAAAGGAAATCACGCGCACGCCGTATTCGGGAACGGTGACGGGCGGCGCGGAGGGCGCCGTCGAATTCATCGGCGTGAAGCAGGGCGTGAACACCTGGAAGGACCTTTCCGGGCTCAAGGACAAGGACGACTGGTACGCCTACGAATCCGCGACCATAAGCGGAGCCGGCTACATGAACGCCGCGTTCCCGCTCTACTCGAATCAGACGGATTCCGCCGTTCTGACCTACGCGGATCTCTACCGCACGGAGAATCTCGTCTTCACGGCGGGCGCGGCGACGACGACCGTGCGGCTCGACGAAGCCGACGTCGATCTGGGAATCGGCTACGCGCGCTTTTCCGCGGGAACGCTGGGGACGGCGGAGTTCCGCCTGGAATCGAGCGGCGGGCATCAGCTGAATTCCGCGGGCTTCGTCGTGGACAAGGGCGTGGACCTTTACGTGAATCTGAAGAATTCTTCGAGGAACGCGTTCATGCGCGAATGGCGTAAAATCGGCGACGGCGACATGCATCTCGTCGGGAACGACGACGGTTTCTGTTCGAATCACGTCCTGCTCAATCTCGGCGGGAGCGGAAAAACCTATCTCGAATACGATTTGTACGACAATTTCGGATACGCCGCCTACAACGTGCTCGCGAACGGCGGAACGACCGTGGTCATCAAGGACACGAAGCAGATTTTTCGCGACTTCACGTTCGGGAACGGCGGCGCGACGCTCGACATGAACGGCAATTCCATGACGTGGGACAATTCCGTGGATCAGAGCGTCGCGGCGGACGGTTTCACGATTCACGCGCTGACGGAAGAGGCGATCATCGCCAACGCCAAGGCGGGAACGACGACGACGCTGACGTTCACGCAAAGCGGCGCGCAGACGTTTCTCGGTTCGTTCCGCGACGCGGCGGGAGCGGGCTTCCGTTTCGTTTACGACGGCGGCGCCTCCTCTTCGCTCGAACTCAACGGCGTGTTCACCGATTTGTCGAACGCCGAGGGCAGCGGCGTCACCGTGAAGAGCGGCACGCTCGCCTTGCGGGAACGCTCACCGTGCACGCGCTCGGCTCCGAAGACGGCACGAGCGCGGCGCGGCTGACGCGGGCCGACGATTGGCACTACGCGGACGCCAAGACGGACGTTTCCGTGGAAAGCGGCGCGACGCTCCGCCTCGGCTCCCACGCGCGGCTGAGCGGGAACGTCGTCGTGCGCGACGGCGGCGCGTTCGTCATGAACGAGGGCGTGTATGCGCAAAACGAATACGTCGAAGGCGGATTCGTCCGCGAGAACACGTACGCGCTCCGCGATTTTTACGGTCTCAAAGGCGACGTGACTCTCGAGGGCTCCGCCGAAATGCGCGTGGAGTTTTCCGCGGGAACGACGGCGGAGAACGTTTACGCCGGGAAGATTTCCGGGACGGGAAGTCTCGCGCTCGATCTCGCGGACGGCGCTCTGCGCCTCTCCGGCGCGAACGCGCACACGGGCGGCACGACGCTGAACGCGGGGACGCTCGTGCTCGAAAACGCGTCCGCGCTCGGCGCGGGAAAATCTCTCGTCCGGGAAGGCGCGAAGCTGGTCGCCGGGGCGGAGGTCGCCCTTTCCTCGGCGGGACAGTCGCTGACGCTCGTGCTCGGCGCGGCCCAGGCGGGCGAGAACGGGACGGCGGTCGTCGCCTCGGAAAACGGAGGAAAAATCGTCGTGTCCGGCGCGGCGGAGATCTATTTCGACGTTTCCGCGCTGATGAAATCCCGCGCGGCGGGCGAGAACGAGGATCTCGCCCTGACCGTCGCCGCGGAGTCCGCACTCGCGTTCAACGACGAAAACGCGCACGTCGGCTGGTGGGACGAAACGGGAACGCAATGGGCGGACCTGTACGATTACGGGTTTTCTTATGCGGACGGCGTGCTTTTCCTGACGGTTCCCGAGCCTTCGGCGTTCGGGCTGCTCGCGGGCGCGTTCGCGCTCGCCCTCTGCGCCGCCTCCCGCCGCCGGAGACGCAAATCCTGAACTTCTCTTAAAGAAACAAAAACGGCGTTCCCGCGAATCTCCCCCGCGCGCGAACGCCGTTTTTTTTTTCGGAAAGACGAGGACGCGCACGGATCGCTTTTCGGAGCAGACTTCGGTTGATTTTCATGCGGAGAAAAATCATAATCCGACGCATGTCTCCGAAAAACGCGCTTCTAAAAACCGCCGTCGGCGTTCTTCTCGTTTTCTCGCTCTCGGTTTCCGTTCCCGCGGAGACGAAACAGGCGGCGCCGCGCCGCGAAGTCTGGTCGGAAATCCTCCGCCGCGGCGGGAGCGACCGCGTTCCCGCGCTCGAAGGAATACTCTCGTGCGCGGCCGCCGAAAACTCGTGGAGCGAATACGCGCTCGCCGCCGAAATGCGCGCCGCGGAACTCGCGGAAGCCTCCGACGGAGACAGGGGCGAAGCCCGAATCCGAGAGCTGCTCCGGGCGATCGAAACCGCGCCCGCGCGGGAAGCGAAGATTCTGCTCGAAACGCGCCTCGCCCACGCGCTCGCGGAGTTTTCGTCGCGCGTCCGCGCCTCCGGCGACGAAGCGAACGGAGAACGCCTCCGCGAATCCGCGTTCGCGCATTGCGAAAACGTGCTCGCGCAGAAGGCTTTTCTCAAAAAAATCCCCGTCGGCGACCTCGCCTCGTCCCTGCGGATCACCGTGCTCGCGCCGAACGTACGCGCGGCCGCCGGCGGAAGAAGAACCGAAAACGGACGTGAGGAGGACGCGGGAACGCCCGGAATCTTTTCTCTTCACGACACGCCCGAAGCGGAGCTCCCGACGCTCTACGACTTCCTCGCCCGCGACGCCTGCGGGCTTTACCTCGCGGCCGCACGCGTCGGGCTGAAACTCTCGCCGGACACGAAGACCCTGCTCGCGGGAACGCGTGAATTCGCGGACGGCGTTCCCGCGGAGGAACGTTTCAACGCGGCGGGCGCGCGCCTCGTCCGGCTTTTTCGTGAACGCGAACGCTTCCACGCCGACGACGCGGACAAGACCGCGCTCGCCTCCGCGACGCTGGACAGAATCCTGACGGTCGCTCTGGTCGCCGCGAACGACGCGGACCTGAACCGATCGCCGGACGTTCTGAAAACGGCTCTTTCGGATCCGGATTTTCCCGCGGAAGACTTCGAGTCCGCGCTGAAGCGCTTCATCGAGGAATACGCGGAACTCCCGATATCCGTGAAGGCGGCGGCGACGCTCGCCCGGCTTTACGCCGAAACGGAGCGAGGGCGGGAAGCCTTCACGACGGCTTCCCGCGCGCTCGAAAAATTCGGAGACTCGCCCTACGCGCCGATGTGCGAAGACGTTCTGCGCCTGCTGAAGACGCGGACGCTCGCGTTCTCTCTCTTCGGACGCAACGGCGATTCATGGCGCAGCTCCGCGCCGACGAAGCTCTTTCTCCGCGCGAAAAATCTCTCTCGGGTGAGGATTCTGGCCGTTCCCGCCGAACGCGACGCGTTTCTTTCGGATTCCCTCCGGCGCAAATTCTCCGCCGACGCGGGCAGCGGCTCCGCGCCGGTCGATTCTCCGGGCGCCGTCGAGCTCGCGTTCCCGCTCGAAAAATTCGACGATTTCCTCGAACGCGAACACGTCGTCGAAATCCCCGCGGGAACGCTCGCGCCCGGATTTTATCGCGTGTTCTTCGCGGCCGACGACGAACCGTTTTTCGCGCGCGGGAACGAAATTCTGCCCGTCTGCGTCGGCGACGTCGCCGTTTTCGCGAAAAAAAGCGCATTAGGCGGGGACAACGTCGCGCGCGTCGAATGCGACGGAACGCTGCGGCTGCGCGTCGCGGACGCCGTCACGGGAACGCCGATCGAGGGCGCGGAAATCTTCGTTCTCCGCGACACGAACGCGGGCGTCGAGCCTTGCGGGGACGTTCCCGCCGCGAAAACGGACGCGCTCGGCGAAGCCGTGCTTTCCGGGCTGACGGAGGAGAAATCCCTCGTCGTGCTCGCGGAATGCGCGCTTCCCGTCGGAGGAAACGATGATGCGGGAACGAAAACGGCGACGCACTTCGCCGGACTTTTCGCCTTTCGCCGCGACGGCGCCGCGCGGAAGTACGCCGACGCGCCGCCTCTCGCGGCGCCGGCGGACGAAGCGGAACGGGCGGCGGCGCCCCGTCTGTCGATTTCCGGGCCCGAAGAACCTCAGATTCTCGGCGGGAACGTCTCCGCCGTCGTTTCCGGGAAAACCGCCGACGGCGCTCCGCTCGCCGGCGCGAAAATCCGCTGGGACGTCGCGAGTCTCGCCTTTCCGAAGGAGGTCGTCGCCCGTGGAGAAGGCGTGCTCGGAGACGACGGCACGCTGCGCGTCTCGTGGCGGACATCCCGCCGCGCCGTGAGCGCCCGATACCGGAAATCCCTGACCGCCGCGGGATTCGACCGCCTCGAATCGCAGCAGGGAAGAAACTACGTCGTCAGCGCGGAAACGACGGCGAACGGAAGAACGACGCGGACGAAAACGGAATTCACGGTGCTCAACTCCTCCCGCAGGCTCTCGCTTTATTCGAGCGTTCCGATTTTCTTCGACAACGCCTTCCGCGTCCTTCCCGCGGGAACGGACCTCCCCGTCGTGTGCCGAGCCTTCGGCGCCCGGACCGACGGAGTTCCGCCGCGCGTCCGCATCGAAGTCTTCCGCCTCGTCGAGCCGGAATCCGCGGAGCTCGACCGCGAGGAGACAAGTCTGCTCGACGAAATTCCGGCTCTGCCCGACGGAGAAAAAGTCTTTTCGGAGGAAACCTTCGCGAGCGTGAAAAACAGAGCCGAACCTCCCGCGTGCGTCGTTCCCGCGGACAGGCTTCCTCCGGGACGCTACCGCATTCGGGCGCGGGGAGAGGACGATTTCGGACACGCCGTCTTCGACGAACTCGAATTCGCCGTCATCGATCCCGCCGCGGAAACGACGCCGATCCGCAAAAAAATCATTTTCGAAAAAGTTCCGACGCATTTCTGCTTCGACGTCGGAGAAAGCGTCGATTTCGTCTATGCGAGCGCCCTGGAGAACGCCCGCGCCTTCGTCGAAATCACGGATTCGGATTCGCGGGAACGCCTCGCCGCGTTTTACGTCGATCCCGGACGCGGACAACGAAGAATCAGCGTTCCCGCGACGGAGGCGATGCGCGGGAAAACGTTCTCGGTGCTGGTCGCGCAGACGGCGGGAGGAGAGCTGCTCGTCCGGAATCTGAACTTCGCCGTTTCGAGCGGGCGTTCGCCTTTCGGCGAGGAAGGGCTCGCGACGAACCTGCGTCCTTCCCGCCCTCATTTCCTGTTCCGCAAAACGATTCGTAACCGCGGCGACGACCTGAGCGAAAGAGACGTGCGCTTCGTTCCCGCGGACTGGATCTGCCGGATTCCGATTTCGCGCCCGGCGAAAAAAACGCCCTCCGGGCGCCGCGCGCGTTGACGAAAATTTTCAGGCCTTTTCTCGGGCGGGAACGCGGCTTCCGTTCAGCTCAGCTTGTTCTTGTAGTCGGCGTAGCCGAAGTCGCGGATCAGGCGGTATTCGCCGGTCTCGGGAACGTAGCTCGCGATGGAGGGCAGTCGGATGCCGTTGAACGTCGTGTTCTTGACCATCGTGTAGTGCGACATGTCGAGGAGCGCGAGGCGCTGCCCGGGCGCGAGCGGCCGCGGGAACGAGTAGTCGCCGAGCACGTCGCCCGCGAGGCAGGTGCCGCCCGCGAGCCGGTACGTGTGCGCGAATTCGCCCGGCGCGCCCGCGCCGAGGATTTCCGCGCGGTAGGGCATTTCGAGCACGTCGGGCATGTGCGCGCTCGCCGACGTGTCGAGAATCGCGATCGGCATGCCGTTGTTCACGACGTCGAGCACGGTGCAGACGAGCACGCCCGTGCGGATGGCGACGGCCTCGCCGGGCTCCAGGTAGATCTGCAGGTGTTCGCCCCATTTTCTGCGGAACGCGAGAATCGTCTCGCAGAGCAGATCGACGTCGTAGCTCGGGTGCGTGATCCAGTGCCCGCCGCCGAAATTGATCCATTTCATGCGCGGGATGAACTCGCCGAATTTTTCCTCGAAATGCGTGATCGTGCGCGCGAGCACGTCCGCGCCCTGTTCGCACATCGTGTGCATGTGCAGACCTTCGAGCCCGTCGAGATCGCCGTCGCGGATCTCCGAACGGATCGTGCCGAGGCGCGAGCCCGCCGCGCAGGGATTGTAGATCTCGTGCTCGACTTCGGCGTACTGCGGATTGACGCGCAGCCCGCAGGAGACCGCGCGCCCGCTCGCCTTCACGACGTCGCGGAAACGCCGCCACTGCGACGGCGAATTGAACGAGACGTGATCGACGAACTTCACCAGCTCGTCCATGTCCGCGGGCGGGAACGCGGGCGAATAGACGTGGCATTCGCCGGGGAAAAATTCGCGCCCGAGCAGCGCCTCGTGCAGGCCGCTCGCCGTCGTTCCCGCGAGGTATTTCGAGACGAGCGGAAACTCGCTGAACTGCGCGAAGCCCTTGAGCGCGAGCAGGATCTTCGCGCCCGTGCGGTCCATGACGCCGCGCAGCACGCGGCAGTTTTCCTCGAGCAGCCCGCGGTGCATCAGGTGGCACGGCGAGGGCACGCGGTTCAGGTCGAGCTTGGAAAATTCTTCGATGAAACGGTCGGACATTTGCCGCTCATTCTGCGTCAAAGCGCGTTCCCGCGCAAGCGCGGACAAGACGGACGAAGGATAACGGATAATGGATAACGGATAGCGGCTCTGCCCTCTCCTCTCTCAGCTTTCAGCCTTCGACCGTCCGTTCCCGTCGTTCCGGAAAAAAAACGAAGACCGTCCCGAAACGTTCCCGCCTCGCGGAGGGAAACTTCGTCTTTCGTCAAGAAAAGAAACATTACATTTTTTTAATGTTTGATCGCTTGCATTTTGCCTCGGGAGGGGTTTGCCTATAAGTCAAGAGCACGGCGGGAACGGTCTCCCGCTCCGCTCGAAACGCCGTTCACCCATTAAAGAAAAAGCAAGTCAGATGAAAAAAACGAATCTTACGGAAACAAGAACGCTCGCCGACGCGGGCGACTCCGAATACTCCGAAACGACTCCGGGATACATCGGAGACTGCGACCCGAAATTCGCGTTCTCCCGTGCGTGGAAGTGGGAGGTGGAAGTTCCGACGCCGGAGAATTGGGACGGACGTCCGATCCCATGCACGATCATGGTCGGGGCGGACGACGGCGCGACGCTTTCTTTCGCCGGCGCGAGTCTCACGGTTCCGGACGTCCCGGGGCCTCAGGGCGGGAGCCGATACACGGAAAAGACGGACACCGTCAGCGTATATCCCGGGAGATACGAAGCGACGCTCTCCTATTACAACATCAGCTACAATCCTCCGGAAGGCAACGTCGCCTCTCTGAACTACTCCATCAGCCTCGGAACGCTTCAGGAGCAGACGCCTCCGCAGAATTACGAGCCGCCGCCTTCCGTCCCCTGCGCATGCCGGAATTCCGACGAGGGAGGGGAGACTCCGGAATCCGCCCCTCGGAGCCGGACGCTCTCGGAGTCTTCGGACGAATCGTCCGCGCATTCTTCCGCCGGACGCGGCACCGCTCTGGAGACGAATCATGAGTCCGCGCATTGGCGGACGGATTTCGGCGTGTTTCGAGGTCTCGGAGGCGTTCCCGCGGGAACGTTGGAAATCCTGGCCTACGAGTTTTCGGACGCCCTCGCGACGCCCGCCGCCCTGGAGTGGAATCACCCTCTCGGGAGCTGGCTCCAGCTGCCCGCCGGAGGAATCGTCGCGGGAACGCGCTTCAAGGTCTGCACGGGCGGCGCGCATACATGGTGGGTGTGCGACGGGAACGGCGCCGGATTCTTCAAGGTCGGCGCCTCCAAAAAGAGCGTTTCCGAGGCCTCGTGGAATGCGGACAAGACCCGTTTCGTCCTGCGTTTCCCGGACAAGAGCGTCCTCGAATTTTCCGCGTCTTCGGGAGAAGTCGTCGCCTACAGGACTTCGAGCGGCAGGGAATTTTCGGCGGAGGAAATGTCCGCCTACATCGACGTCGTGCGCGATTCCGACGGAGTTTTGGAGCAGGTCCGGAATCTTTGGGACGGGCTGGCGAACGTCGAGAACGTCTCCGAGTCCGGCTACGAGATCGCGCTCTACGCGCCGAATCAGGTCGGCGAAAAGGACGCGGAGACGGGGCTTTACGCCGCGACGGGAACGCCGTTCAAACGCTTCCTCGTCTCGCTTTCCGAAAGCGGGAAGCTCACCGTCACGGAGCTCGATTCCCGCGCGGGCGCGACGCCCTTCCCGCGGGCCGCGTGGTTCGAAAACGGCGCGTGGAGCTCCTCCGTCGGTTCCGGCGCCGAAGAGATCGTCACGCGCCGCACGCGCGAGGCCCTCTCTTCCTCGCGCGGCAGACTCGTCACTGAAGTCGCCTTCGCCGGTTCGTCCGTTCCCGTGAGCCGAGTCGCGGAGATCTACGATTCGACCGGGCGCGGGCAGCTCTGCCTCTCCCGCACGGAGGGCCACGGCACGGATTCCGCGCGGACGACGACCTACGAATACGACGACCTCGGGCGTCGCATCCGCGAAACGCGTCCCGACGGAAGCGTCTTCGAAACGGGCTACGACGCTTTCGGACGGGTGTTCGCCCTCTATGAACCGTGGGCCGGCAACGGGAGAAAAATCACCTATCATTTCTATGAGGAGGAGAGCTCGGCGAATTCCGACCTGAAATTCGTTCGGGTCGACCTCGAAAAAAGCGACGGCTCTCCGGTTCAGCTTTCCCGCACGGATTACGCCTACGTCGAGGCGGAGGAATACCGCCGCGTCGAAAAGCGCACGAGCGCGCTCGGCGCCGCCGACCCGCGGCTCGAAGTCGAGGAGACCTGGCGCGGCTCCTGCGCGAACGTCCACGCGCGCGGACGCGTGAAGATGACGCAGAACCGCCTCGGCGTGCAGACGCACTACGCCTACGCCGCGACGTCCGAGCACGGCGCCCTTTACACCGTGACCGCCGAGACGAAGATCGCCGGCGGGCTCGTGAACGGGAAATCGACGCGCGAGGTGCGCTTCGTCTCCTCCGACGGCAACACGACGCGCTCCGAAAAATACGCGCTCGACGAGGCGGGAACGTGGCGCCTGACCGCCGCCGCCGATTTCGAATACGACGCGCAGAACCGCGAGACGAAGCGCACGCGCGGGAACGGCCGCGTCTCCTCCCGCGAAATGATGTGCTGCGGCGTGCTCTGGGAAATCGACGAGGACGGCGTGCGCACCGACTACGTTTACGACACGGCGCAACGGCTCACGGAAAAGACGCGCGCGCTCACGGCGACGACGCCCGAACGCGCGCGGATCTTCACGCGCGACGCCGCCGGGCGCGTCACGCGCGAGGTGCTGAAGCTCAACAGCGTCGATTTCAGCGAAAAATCCGCCGCCTACGACATCCTCGGGCGCCTCGTCTCCGAGACGGACGAACTCGGCAGAACCACGACGCGCGCCTACGCGACCGATTCCGCCGCCCGCGTCGAGACGGAGACCGTCACGCTCCCGAGCGGCGCGACGCGCGTCACCCGGACGCACGCCGACGGCACCGTCCTGCTCGAGGCGGGAACGTCCCGCCGCGCCGTCGAGACCGTGATCGACGCCGTCGCCGACGGCGTGCGCGCCGTGCGCCGCCTCGCGGAGATTCCCGCCGGGGCGACCGAGCCCGTCGTGCTCTCCCGCGAAATCAGAAACGGCTTCGGCGAAACGATCCGCACGGAAGCGCCCAACACGCTCGGAGAAATGATCTACGAACGCCGCGCCTACGACGCGCGCGGCCTGCTCACGCGCTCGGCGACGGACACGCTCGCGCCGACGCTTTACGAGTACGACGCCTTCGGCGACGAGACGAAGCGCACGCTCGCGCTCGCGGACGAACCGACGCCGACGAACTCCCGCGTCACGGAGACCGCCTCCCGGCACGAAAACCGGGAGGACGGCGTCTATCGCCTCGTCGAGACGACGACCTACGACGCCGCGGGCGCGCCGCACGTCTCCTCCGTCGCGACGCTCGTTTCCGAAAGCGCGACGCTCGAAAGCAAAACGATTTCGACCGACGCCCGCGGGAACGCGACGACGCGCTGGACGGAATTCGGCGAGCCCGGAATCCGCATTTCCAAAACACAGATCCCGACGGCGACGAACGTCGCGCAAACGACGACGAACGACGGCTTCGCCGTTTCGCAGCTCGACCACGCGGGAACGCAGACCACGTTCGCGCGGCAGTTCAACGCCGGCGCGAACGCCGGAATCGTCCTCACGACCACGGACGGACGCGGGAACGCGACCGTCGTCGAGCAGAACGTGCTCGGGTGGACGACGAAGACGACCGACGCGGCGGGCAATATTACGACGACCGACTACGACCTCGCGCACGGGAAACCCTCCTGCGTGACCGACGCGCTCGGGAAAACGCGGCGCTTCGCCTACGACCTGCGCGGGAACGTCGTCGCCGAGTTCGGCGCCGGCGCGCAGCCCGTCGTCTTCGGTTACGACGACGCGGACGCGAAGATTTCCCAAAAGCTCTTCCGCGTCTCCTCGGAGACGATCGAGACCGACCCGCGCTCCCGCGACGACGGCGACGAGACGCTCTGGTTCCGCGACGCCGCCACCGGGCTGACGCTCGCGAAGCGCTTCCCCGACGAGAGCGAGACCGCCTACGCCT
>JBJEVP010000092.1:0-2971 GCA_051884475.1 Candidatus Spyradosoma sp. | reverse complement strand
GTTTTCTGCGTTGCGTTTTGCGGGCAAAACGGAGAGCCTTTCGGCGATGCCGAAGTTTCGGACAGTCTGTCTCGCGAACGCTTTTCCGCCGGATCCCCGTTGCGGCGCCTTCACGGCGGCGGTTTCCTCGACTCTTGAGCGGCTCGCGCGTTCCCGCGAATGGTCGCTGCGGCGCTTCTGCGGGCGGTTCGAGGATTCCGGCGAGGCGGAGGAGAATTTTTTTCCGATTCTTTCGCGCATGGACGGCGATTCCGCGGACGCGCGGCTGTGGCGCGGCTACCGCATGCTCGCGTCGCGTTCCGTCCCGAACGCGGAACGGGTCGCGACGGCGGCGCGGCGCGGGAACGCGTTCCTGATTCTGAATCCGTGCGGGCTTTCCGCGCAGGAATGGGCGCTCGCTTCGGCGCAGGCGCGCGAGCCCGTTCCGTGGGCGGATTCCGACTGGCCGCGCGGTTTTCCCGCGTGCGATCCGTTCTGGGCGCTGGCGCAGCGGCACCGTCATTCGCTTTCTCCGGCGACTCTGATCGCCTCGGCGCTGACGCGCTCGCTTTACGGCGAACCGCCGTCTCCGACGAAGAATTTCTGCCGCGTGCGTTCGGCGATCTTCGCCTCGGAAACGCTGCGGGAACGCAACGCGGGGGCGTTTCCGAATCTGGAGCGCTCCGTCGTCATTCCGCCGGCGGTGGACGAAATCTTTACGTTCGAGGCGACTTCGCCGGAGCGTTCCCGCGTCTGGGGTTGGAACGGCGGTTTTTCCGAAAAGTCCGGCGTGCTGGTCGCGCTCGACGCGTTCGCGCGGCAGGCGTTCGCCGAGCCGCGCATGCGGATGCTTCTCGCGGGCGACGCGGAAACCGAGGCGGCGGAGCTTCTTCGCCGGAAGATCTCCGGCGTTCCCGTGCTCGCGGAGCGCGTCGAGTTCGTCGGAGAAATTCCGCGGAAACGTCTCGCGGCGGATTTTTTCCGGCGCGTCGGGCTTTTCGTGCACGTTCCCGCGGACGAAAGCGCGTTTCCGCTGGAGGCGGCCGAGGCGATGGCGTGCGGCTGTCTCGTCTTCGCCTCGATGACGGAGGAAATGAAGAACCTCGTTCCCGCGGACGCGCCGCTGCTCTTCAACGTCCGCGCGCCGGAGACGGCGCGGCTGATGGGCGATTCCCTCATGCGCATGTCTCCGGAGGAATGGGCGCTGATCGCCGCGGACGGCGCCGCGCGCGTGCAGGAATCCTTTTCTCCCGCCCGCGTCGAATCCGCGCTCGCGGAGTTCCTGGAATCCGTCGGGCGGGCCGATTCGGGAGAGTGAGAGCGCCGGGCGTTCCCGCGGGAGCGCTCAGAGCTTCGGGCGGGTGCCGCCGTGCGCGCGGCGCGTGTCGAGGTGGTGCGGTTGGAGCGCGTCCTCGAGGTTCGCGCGGTCGGGGATTTTTTCGCTTTCGACCATGTCGGTCGTCACTTCGCGGATGATGTATTCCCGAGCGTCCTCGACCTTGTCGAAGTAGCGGAAGAGCTTGAGGTCCTCCGGCGAGATGTAGCCGAGCTCGACGAAGACGTCGAAGTCGATGAGCTTTTCCCAAAATTCGCGCCCGAACAGGATGATGGGGATTTTCTTCGGCGTCTTGCGGGTCTGAATCAGCGTGAGCATCTCGAAGAGCTCGTCCATAGTGCCGAATCCGCCCGGGAACGCGACGAGCGCGTGAGCGAGGTAAAGGAACCAGTATTTGCGAATGAAGAAATAGCGGAACTCGAAGTCCAGTTCCGGCGTGATGAACGGATTCGGCTTCTGCTCGAAGGGGAGATTGATGCCGAGCCCGAGGGATTTTCCGCCGGCTTCGTAGGCGCCGCGGTTCGCCGCCTCCATGATTCCGGGTCCGCCGCCGGAGCAGATGTAGTAGCGGTCTCCGGGATTGGAGAAATGCTCCTCGCTCCATTTCGTCAGGTCGTGCGCGAGGCCGCGGGCGGCTTCGTAGTAACGCGAGCTGGCGAGGTTGCGCTCGGCGACGGCGATGCGCAGTTTCTTTTCCGCCTCGGTCAGCGGGAGCTCCTCGACCTTGCGGCGTTCCCGCGCGAGCGCCTCCTCCGCGTCCGCGCGCGATGGCGTGCGCGCGGAGCCGAAGAACACAATCGTCTTGCGGATCGAGTAGGGATAGAGCCGATAATACGGCTCGAGCATCTCGCAGTGCACGCGAATCGTCCGCGCCACGGGACTGTTCAGAAAATCAAGGTTTTCGTAGGCCTTGACGTGCTTGAACTGCGGAATTTTCTCTTCTTGCTGCGGGGTGTCTTTTTTCATCGTCGCGAATTTTACGCGACGGACGCCGAAACGCAAGAGAGCAGTGCCCGCCGGCGCGTCCGGTCAGAGCGTTCCCGCGGTCGCGGCGGCGTTGATCTTCGCGATGAGCGAGGTCGTCGAAAAGCCCGGGAGAAACGGCATGAACCGGATTTCCGTTCCCGAATCGAGAAGCGCGGCGCGTTCGTCGGGATTGAGCGTTTCGAGCGTGTAGTCTCCCGCCTTGGCGTAAACGTCGGGAGCGAGCGCGCGGATTTCCCGGTCGAGACGCGGCGTGGAGAAAAAGAAGACGCCGGAGACGAATTCGAGCGCTCCGAGCGTGTAGGCGCGTTCGAGGTCGCCCTGCACGGGGCGCGTCGGCCCCTTGAGCGCGCGGACGCTTTCCGCGGCGTTCAGCGCGATCCAGAGCTCGTCGCCGAGCTCGGCGGCGGCGCGCAGGTAATGGACGTGGCCGCAGTGCAGCAGGTCGAAACAGCCGTTCGTGAGCACGAGTTTTTTCCCCTGCGCCTTCAGTTCGGCGCGCCGGGCGACCGCCGCTTCGAGCGACGGAAAAAGTTTCGGATTGTTCTGCAGCGGAGACATGGGAAAGCGGAAAACTGAAAAAGGAAAGCGGGCGACGGAGGTCGGAACGCGCACGGTTCAGTACGCGTCGCCGATGACGTCCTTGCCGTAGTATTTGCGGAGCGCTTCGGG
>JBJEVP010000091.1:10250-11797 GCA_051884475.1 Candidatus Spyradosoma sp. | reverse complement strand
CGTCACTGCGGGGGCGGCGTGCAGCGCGCGCGGAAGACGTCCGGGTACGGATAGTGCAGAATGTATTTGCCGGAAAAATACGCGTCGCCGAGCAGCGTCTCGAGCTCGACGATCTTCGCGGGAACGACGCCGAGCGCGTCGTTTTCGGGCGCGAGCTCGCCGCCTTTCCAGTAGAGCACGCCGTTCGCGAGCGAATGCTTCTTGCCGGGCGCGATCAGCTTTTTCACGAGCCCGAAGAACGCGGGAAGATTCGTGACCGCGCGTCCCGTGACGAAATCGAAATGCTTGCCGAGCTTTTCGACGCGGCCGACGCGCGTCTCGACGTTCTTCAGTCCGAGCTTTTCCGCGACGTCGGAGACGACGAGGATTTTTTTCGCCACGGAATCCATCAGCGTGAAATGCGCCTGCGGGAACAGCACGGCGAGGAGCATCCCCGGAAAGCCGCCGCCCGTGCCGACGTCGATCACGCGCGCGCCCGCCATGAGCCGGAGGAACGTTCCCGCGGCGAGGCACGGCGCGTAGTGGTGCCATTCGAGATTGTCGACGTCCTTGCGCGAAACGAGATTGATCTTCGCGTTCCATTCGCGGTGGAGCGCCGCCATGGCTTCGATTTTTTCCCACGCGTCGGCGGGAACGGACGGGAGGACGGATTTTAACTTCTCGACGGCTTCGGACATTTCTTGAAGGTGTAGGGTGTAACGTGTAAGGCGTAAGGAAAATCAGAGCTCAAGGAACGACGACGCGAAAAGCTTCTCCGCCTTTACACATTCCACGCTCCACCTTACACCGCGCTTCGCGCGTCACGACACTCCGCGCTTGCTCGTGCGGTAGAAATCGACGAGCTTCTGAATGTGCGGGTTCGCCGCGAGCGCGGGATCGGCGAGGATTTTTTCCAGCGCCTGCGTGCGGTTCAGATTTTCGTGATAAATGATGCGGTGCGCGAGGCGGAGCGCCTTGACGTCTTCCGCGGGGAAGCCGTTGCGCTGCAGCGCGACGACGTTGACCATCTTCGCGGAAACGTCCGTCGTGCCTTCGACGATCATGTAGGGCGGCACGTCCTGCGTGATGCGCGACATCGCCGCGAGCATCGCGTAGTCGCCGATGCGCGCGAACTGGTGGATGCCCGTGCCCCAGCCGAAATTCACGTGGTCGCCGCAGACGACGTGCCCCGCGAACGCCGCCTGCGAGCTCATCACGAGAAAGTTCCCGATCTGGCAGTCGTGCGCGACGTGCGAATAGGCGAGAATGTTGTTGTCGTTCCCGAGCGTCGTGAACTCGCCGTCCTTCGTGCCGCCGTGAATCGTGACGTATTCGCGGAACGTGTTGCGGTCGCCGATCTTGAGCCCGACGCGCCCGCCGACGTATTTCAGGTCCTGCGTCTTTCCGCCGATGACGGCGAAAGGATAAACCTCGTTGTTCTCGCCCATCGTGGTGAAGCCTTCGACGCAGGCGTGGTGGTGAATCACCGTTCCCGCGCCGAGCGTCACTTCGCCGCCGATGTAGGCGTAGGCGCCGATTTCGACGTTTTCTCCGAGCTGCGCGCCCGG
>JBJEVP010000091.1:0-10150 GCA_051884475.1 Candidatus Spyradosoma sp. | reverse complement strand
CGCCGATGTAGGCGTAGGCGCCGATTTCGACGTTTTCTCCGAGCTGCGCGCCCGGCTCGACTATCGCTGTGGGATGAATCATTTTTTTCGAAAAGATAGGAAATCACGGCCTGAAGAAGAGCCTCAGGCCGTGAGCGTTTTTCAGAATTTCGGCGCTTCGGTGATGGTGAACATCACTTCGGCGGAGGAGACGACGTCTTCGCCGACCTTGCATTCGGCTTCCGCCGCGACGATCTTGTTCCCGCGGTTCTTCGTGATCTTCGCGTGAATGACGACCTGGTCGCCCGGCGTGACCGGCTTGCGGAACTTCACCTTGTCCGCGCTCATGAAGAAGCAGACCTTGCCGTCGATGCTCGCCTTGGAGAGCAGCAGCAGGCCGGAGACCTGCGCCATCGCCTCGAGCTGCAGCACGCCCGGCATGACGGGATTGCCCGGGAAGTGTCCCTGGAAGAAGGGCTCGTTCAGCGTCACGTTCTTCACCGCCGTGATTTCCTGCGCCTCGTGGTCGATGTCGAGCACGCGGTCCACGAGCGCGAACGGATAGCGGTGCGGCACGAGGTTGAGAATCTGCCGGATGTTCAGCGACTTCGCGTCGGGCGAGACGACGACCTTCGCGGGCTCCGCCTTTTTCTTCGGCGCGAGCATCTGTTCGCGGATCTTCGCGGAGAGCTTCGCGTTGAGCGCGTGGCCCGTGCGCACGGCGATGATGTGCGCCTTCAGCGGCGCGCCGAGCAGCACGAGGTCGCCGACGAGATCCATGATCTTGTGGCGCACGAACTCGTCCTTGAAGCGCAGCGGCTCCTTGGAAATGATCTTGTCCCCGCGGATGACGATCGCGGAATCGAGCGAGCCGCCCTGAATCAGCCCCTGCTTCAGCAGCGGTTCGATTTCTTCGTAAATCGTGAACGTGCGCGCGGGAGCGATGAACGCCTCGTAGATTTCCGGGGAAATGTCGATCGTCAGGTGCTGCGTGTGCACGCCGCGGTCGTCGGCGGAGGTGCAGGTGATGCGCAGCCCGTTGTGCGGGAGCGCGATGACGGAGCGGTTGCCGTCGGTCACGGAAACGGGCTCCTTCAGTTCGAAATACTTGCGTTCCTTGTCCTGTTCGACGATGCCCGCCTCCTGGACGAGAAGCACGTAGGGGCGCGCGGAGCCGTCGAGAATCGGCGGCTCGGATTCGTTCATCTCGACGTAGCAGTTGTCCACGCCCATGCCGGCGAGCGCGGAGTTGACGTGCTCGATGGTGTGCAGCTTGATGTGGTTCTGCTCGACGGTCGTCTGGCGCTGCATTTCCGAGCCGAGCACGAGATCGACGAGCGGACGCACTTCGGGCTTGCCGTAGAGATCCACGCGGCGGAAGACGATGCCCGTGTCGGCGGGAGCGGGCTTGAGCGTGAGCGTCACGTCCTTGCCGGTGTGAAGCGCTTTTCCGCGGATGGAGACTTCTTTCTGAATCGTGCGTTGTTTCATTTGGGAAAACAGTTGGTTGTTCGGGTATTGTGGATAGATTTTTTTTTCGGGCGGAACGACGAGTTCCCCGCTTTCCCGCAAGTTAAACAGAGTTCCCGCGGGCTGTAAATTTCAATTTGGCCCGGGGTTCGCCGTTCAGGACTTCCCCTTCACGCCGGCGAGGAAAGCCTCGAAATTGCGTCCGCTGGGTTCCTGATAGGGCGAGAGGCCGAACTCGGAAATGACGGCGAGCAGGTGGTCGAAGATGTCGGACTGAATGTCCTCGTAGTGCGCCCATCGCGTGTCGTTGGAGAAGACGTAGATTTCGAGCGGCAGTCCCGTGGGGCCGGGATTGAGCTGGCGCACGAGCATCGTCATGCCCTGATGGATTTTTCGGTTCGCCTTGAGGTAGGCCATGCAGTAGGCGCGGAAGGTGCCGATGTTGGTGAGCAGGCGCACGTTCGCGGGGGAGCTTTCGGCGGCGGTCGCGGGAACGCGCGCGTTCGCCTCGCGGATTTCGCGGAGCTTGCGCTCCATGTAGGGTTTGAGCAGTTCGATTCTGCTCCAGCGTTCGATTTCGGCCTCGGAGGCGAAATGAATCGTCTGCATGTCGATGTCGATCGCGCGCTTGATTCGGCGGCCGCCGGATTTTTCCATGCCGCGCCAATTCTTGAACGCGGTGGAAATGAGCGTGTAGGCGGGAACGTTGGCGATGGTGTTGTCCCAGTTGCGCACTTTCACCGTGGTGAGCGAAACGTCGAAGACTTCGCCGTCCACCTTCGTGCCTTCGATTTCGATCCAGTCCTTGTTGCGGACGAGGTCGTTCGCGGAAATCATGATGCCCGCGGTGAATCCGAGCAGGGCGTCCTTGAACACGATGAGCAGAATCGCCATCAGCGCGCCGAGGCCGGAAAGGAAATACGCGGGGGATTTATCCGAGAGAATGGAAAGCACCCAGATCGCCACGGCGAGCGTGAGCAGAATCTTCACCGCCTGAAACAGGCCCTTGATCGGCACGTCCTTGAGCCGGTCGTTGCTCATGCCGATGAGCATCATCGCGTTGATCGCCGAGTAGGATGCGCCCGCGAGCGCGATCGCGAAATAAATGTTCGTTCCCGCGCGGAAGATCTCCGTCAGCTGCGGCATGTGCGCGAAGAACGGCCCGACGAGATGCATGCCGAAGACGGCGCAGAGGACGTGAGAAATCCGGTCGGGGAAACGCGCCTCGCAGAACGCGTCGTCCCAGGTGTTGCGGGAACGCTTCGCCCACATGTGCGTCGCCGCCGTGAGGGAAAACCGCAGACACCACTGCACGATGAAGATCAGCAGGACGAAGGCGGCCGCCGCGATGACGCCGACGAGCACGGCGGCGTCGCGTTCGGAGAGACCGAGCGAAATGAAGAATTCGGAAAGTCGGGGCAGGTATTCGGACATGGAAGAAAAAAAAGGAATCGGGAATGTGCGTAGGAGCGCGGACGGGAGTCACGGACCGGAGACCGCCGAGTTTCGCTTCGGAGACGTCCGCCCGACGCCGGCCTTCATCGCTTGTTCAGTCGAGATTTTTTCCGAGGTCTTCGCGCATGAAGGCGACGACGTCCTTGAAGCGGGCGATGTTTTCGGGATTCGCCGCCATGAGCGTTTCGTGCGCGTGGAGAATGGTGCCGTTGTGCGCGGGCGCGGCGCGGCGCGTCTCCATTTCCGCGTTGAGCAGGGCGGCGGCCGCGGGAACGGTCTCGCCCTCGGGCAGGAGCGTCAGCAGCTCGGGAAGGCCGAGATTGACGATGACGTCGCGGACCCGCCCCTCGGCGTTCTGGACGTAGACTTCGCCGCCGATTTTGCGGAAGTCCGCCGCCGCGCCGGCGATGAGTCCGAGCACGGTGCTGTCCACGCTGGCGCATTCCTTGAGGTCGAGAATGAGCGTGCGGCGGCCGCTCGCGGGAGCGGCTTCGAGAAATTCGCCGAAGATGCGGCAGGTCGTGTAGGTCGCGCGGCCGCGCACGAGGACGAGAATCGCGTTCCCGCCGGTGGCGACGGAATAGGACGTTTCGGGGAGGGGATTTTCCATTGAGTGTTTTTTTTTGAAATGAACGGTGTTTCCGAAAAAATCGGCTTTCGGGCGGAGGCGGTCCGAAGCGCGGATTATTCGGCGGGAAGAAGGTTGCCCGCGGGAACGCCGGCGGGAACGTCGATGTTGGGAATCGCGCCGGAGCGGTTGAAGGTGAGCGCGTGAAGCGCGTCGATGAGATCCTGGCGTATGAAGAACACGCAGTTCTGCGCGGGAGAGCCCGCGATCTGCGTCGTTCCGCCGAGACGGCGCGTCAGGTAATAGACGAGCGTCTCGCTTTTGCCCGGCGTGCTTTTTTCGCCGTCGGCGAGCAGCACGCGGATTTCGAGCTTGTAGCGCCATTTTTCGGGAACGCCCATGTCGAGGTAGGACGTGTCCGTGAATTCCGTCGAGAAGGGCACGGGAAGGAAGGATTCGGCGGCGACGGTCTCCGTGGCCCGGAGCAGTTTCGCGAGCGTCTGCGGGAACGGTTCCTCGTTCTTTTCGAGCGCTTCCGCCCAGTTCGCGACGTTCTCCGGACGTTTTTCCTCGAAAAGCGTCTTCTCCCGGGCGCCGTCGAGTTCGGAGAGCTTGACGCCGACGATGCTGCCTCCGGCCGGGAGCGTATAGACGAGCCGGTCGCGGAAATGCGCCGGGGAAACGGCGAGCTCTTCGAGAATCTCCGGCGTGATGGAGTAGATCGCCGTTCCCGTCTTGGCGTGGACGGGAGTGTCTTTTTCGGCGGCGGGCGCGATCGAGAGCGTCTGCGTGCGGGAACGTCCGTTCGGCGCGACGAATTCGAGCTCGACGATGCGCAGCGGCGTGTTGAATTTCATCTGCGCGATGTCTTCGGGCGTGGCGACGTCCGCGACGAACGCTTCGCAGAGACGGCGCTGAGAGGCGGAGAACTCCGGGTTGTCCGCCCCCGGAGCCCGCACGGCGCGAAGTTCGCGCAGCGCTCCGATGAGTCCCGCGATGACTTCGGGCGAAACCGGCGTCGCGGCGGTCACCGCGGAGCCGGGCGCGACGGGCATCTGCCACGAATTGTAGAGCGGATTCGAGGCGGCGGCGGTCTTTTCGGAAAGGATTTCGGGCGCGGGTTCGGCGACGGCCCCGAGGAAGGGTTCGGTTCTTCCCGCGTCGGCGGAAGCCGTTCCCGCCGCGGCGGATTCGTCGCGAACGACGTTCATGCGGTGAAGCACGAGCGCGTCATTCCCGTCGTGCACGGTGATGCCGATGAGATCCTCGGGGCGGAAGCGCAGGAAGAACGGATCGCGGAAATCGCGCGCGGCGGAGCGCCACGCGTTCACGGTTTCGGCGGGAACGGTGAAAACGGCGGGATTGTCCTCGAGCTTGGCGAAGCGCGTCTTGCCGGAGTGGTCGCTCGGGTCGGCGGCTCCGACGAGGAGCGTGCGGGAACGGTCCGCCGTGTCCAGCGTGAAGCGGAGCGCGGGCGATTTCAGCCCGGAGGCGTCGTCGGGCGCGGCGTCGCCGGAGACGAAGCGCACGTAGGAGAGCGCGCAGAGGTCTCCGAGCGCCTTTTCCGTGAGCTGCGCGTCCGCGGCGGCGGAGACGGGCGTTTCGAAGCGCCACTGCGGCCCCGCGGAGTCTTCGCCGTTTCCGCCGCGGGAACGCACCAGCCCGACGCGCTGTTCGCTGCCGCCGGAAAACGCCGTGCGCACGGTGACGGCGCGCACCTCATAGGGGCGAATCGAAAAGACCTCGCGCGCCCGCAGCTCGTCCGGCGTCTGCGAAATCGCGTTGAGCAGGGACATCGGCGCGGGAATGATGAATTTTTTGTCCGGCGAAAGCACATAGACGCTGCGCCCGTCGGCCGTCGTGTTGCCGATGAAGAGTTCCTGCGTTCCCGCGGAGTCGTTCACGGAAACGACGGCGGAGGGTTTTTCCAGCCCGTAGCTCGAAAGCGTGTTGCCCGCGCCGGCGACTTCCTCCACGGAAAATCCGAGGCTCGCGTCGAGAAAGCGCAGTTCGTTGAGCAGGCGGTTCACGGCGAAGGGGTCCGCGCGCCAGAGGAAAGGTTTTTCGAGGGACCAGTCCCGTCCGTCGCGTTCGAGCGAAAACGAAACCGCGCCGGAGGCTCCGCGCACGGCGACCTTCGCGATGTCGGAGGTGAAAAGCGACTGCGCGTAGATTTCCGTCTCGGCGTTCCCGCCGGCGTTTTTCCAGATGAGTCCGAAGGTCACGATGTTCGCGACGACGAGAAAAATTGTGAGCTTGAAACGCATGGGTGAGCTGAAATTCGGAAATTAAAAAAAGCGTGCGGAGTCTTCAGTTTCTTTTTCTCCAATAGAAGACGAGCAGTCCGAACAGGGCGAAGCCCGCCGGGAAGAACAGGAAGTTCCATCCGACGTGGGCGAGGTCCGGCGGAGTCGCCTTCAGCCGAAATTCGGAAATCGGGCGCGGCGGAATGTTGAGCATCACGTCGCGGTCGATCAGCCAGTTCACGGTGTTGAGCAGGAAAATCTTGTTCCCGCCGTTTTCGAGCTGCGCGTTCGTCGCGAGGTCTCCCGTGCCGATGACGACGAGGCGTCCGCCCGGAATGTTCACTCCGAGACGCGTTCCCGCGACGCGTTCGGACACGGCGCCGAGCGGCACGGGACCGTCGATGTCGCCGCGGCGCACGTCGAAGCGGTAGGGCGGCTTGCGGTAGTCGCGCTCGCCCCAGCTGGACGGCGTTCCCGCGGTGTTCTGCGGGTTCCCGGAGGAGTAGAACAGCGGCGTGACCGTGCGCGTGCGGTCTTCCTTCGCGCCGAAATCGGCTTCGACGGAGCGGAACTGCGAGGAGACGACCGGCAGATTCAGCGAAACGAGGATTTCCGCGGTCTTGTGCGGTTTCGAGGGGAAGCCTCGCACGGCGACGTTCCCGTCGGGCAGTCGGCACAACGGCGAGTTCTCCGTGACGAACACGTCCTGAAGCTGCAGGCCCCAGTCGAAGAAAAGATTTTCCAGCCCGCAGTCCGAGCCCGGGTTGATCATCGCGAGCACGCGTCCGTTGCGTTCCCGCAGATAGCGGGAGAGCTTTTCCTCCGTCTGCGGGGAAATCGGCACGCGCGGATCGGCGATGACGACGAGCGAGGCGTCCGCGGGAACGTCGGGGGCGACGGAGAGATTGAGCGTGTTCGTGCGGATGCGGCGGGAACGCAGAGTCTGAGCGAACGAGGAAAGCCCGTAGCTGCGGCTCGTGCTGTCGATGCTCAGTTCGCCGTTGCCGGAAAGGAAATACGCCGCGGGCGAGACGCCGTCCGTCACGCTGAGAATCGCCGACATGATGGCCTCTTCGCCGCGGAAGCCGTCGATTTCCGGCTCGTTGCCGGCGGCGCCGGGACGGAGACGGACGAGTTCTTCCGCCGTGACCGTGCGGCAGTTGTCGCCGGAGAGCACGACGATCGCGGTCGTCGGCGGGAGCGCGCCGAACTTTTCCAGCTCGCGGTTCAGACGGGTGTTCTTCACGAGGTCGGCGGTCTCGAAGCGAATCCAGCCCGGGCGGCGGGACTGCTGCGTCTCGTACTTGAAGTCGTCCACGAGGCGCAGGAGCTGCTTGCGCAGCAGCGCGACGGCGGAGGCCTGGTCGCCCGGCGTTCCCGCGTCCGCGGGGCGCAGCGTCACGATGAGGCGCACCCAGGGATTTTCCGGAGAAACGTTTTCGGGCGCCTTCTTCGCGAGCTCGTTGAGCTGCGCCCGCGTTTCGGGCCAGATGCCCCGGCGGTTCTCGAAATCCAGGTCCCAGCGCGTGCAGCAGGAGGGCACGGCGGCGATCCAGTTCAGCCCGGCGATCAGCGCGAGCGCGAGCACGATCTGCACGCCGCGGTTCAGCCTGCCGATGAAGCGCACGCCACGGAAATCCTTCAGAGAAAAAAGCGACGGTCGTCTGTGCATCGTTTCAGGCCTTCGATTCGATGTTGATGGTCGTCAGCCCGAGCGCGAGAGCCGTGCCGCTGGCGAACAGGAAGAACGGGCGAGTGTCGATCAGCCCGCGGGAAAAGTTCTCCAGATGCCGGAACACGGACAGATATTCGACCATGTCGCCCAGTCCGGAGAGCGATTCGTAGTTTTCCAGCGGAAGAAGCTGGAGCACGCCGCCGGAGACGACGAGGATGAAGAGCACGCAGCTCGTCAGCAGCCCCGCGACGAGCATCGAACGCGTCAGCGAACTCGCCAGGATGCCCACCGAAATGTAGAGCAGCCCGCTGAGCGCGACGAAGATCGCGCCGCCCATGAGCGAGCCCGCCGCGAGCAGCCGCGGGTCCGGATAAAGGTCCTTCAGCATGAACCACGCCGAAATCGGAAAACCGAGCGCCAGCCCCCACAGAAAAATGTAGAGCGCGTAGGCGGCGAGAAATTTTCCGAGCACGATCGGGAGCGCGCCCGTCGGCGTCGTCATCAGCGCGCCGAGCGTTCCCGTGCGGCGTTCCTCGGCGAAGGAGCGCATCGTGATCAGCGGCACGAGGATGATCAGCGGCACGAAGAACAGCTGAAAATAGACTTCCGTCGGCAGGGAGTCTCCCAACGAACCGACGGACGAGCGCTGGAGCGCCAGCCAGTAGAGCCCGCCCATGAGCGCGAGAAAAAGCGTTCCCGCGACGTAGGTCGAGGGCGAGATGAAGAGCATGCGCAGCTCGTATTTGAAGATGGTCGGAAAATGCTTCATTCCTTGATGTCGTAGCTCCGCTTGGTCGCGGCGATGAAAATGTCTTCGAGGCTCGGACGGTTTTCGTGAAATTCGCGCACGGTCCAGCCTTCGCCGACGAGCGCGGCGACGGCGTTCTCCGGCGAAACGTCGCTCGTCGCGGGAACGGTCGCCGTGCGCGTCGTCGGCGCTTCCGGCTTTTCCCCGTCGTCTTCGGCGGGAGAGACCGCGCAGTCGTCGCCGAGCGCGGCGCGGACGAGTTCCGCGGGGGCGTCTGTCTCGATCGTGAACGTGCGCGAGAGAATGAACTCGCGGCGAAGCTCGTCCGGCGTTCCCGAGGCGACGATTCTTCCGCCGTTGATGATGATGACGCGGTCGCACACGTTTTCGATCTCCGGCAGAATGTGGCTGGAGATCAGCACCGCCTTGCGTTCCCGCAGCGAGCGGATCAGCGCGCGGATGCCCAGGATCTGGTGCGGGTCGAGGCCGATCGTCGGCTCGTCGAGAATGATCACGTCCGGTTCGGACAGCAGCGCGTCGGCGATGCCCACGCGCTGGCGGAAGCCCTTCGAAAGCGTGCCGATGAGCTTGCGCCGCGCCTTGCGGGCGAGGTCGCACGCCTCCATCACGGCTTCGACCCGGGAGGAGATTTCGCGGCGAGGCACGTTTTTCAGTTTCGCGCGCCAGCGCAGATATTCGATGACGCGCAGCTCCTCGGGCAAAGGATTGTTTTCCGGCATGTAGCCGAGGTGGCGCTTGGCGTCGAGCGCGCGCGTCGCCACGGGAACGCCGCAGAGAAACGCCGAGCCGCTGTCCGCCTGCGTCAGCCCGGCGAGGATGCGCATCGTCGTCGATTTGCCCGCGCCGTTCGGTCCGAGAAAGCCGACGATTTCGCCCGGCTTCACGGTGAACGAGACGTCGGCGACGGCGCGGTGCTTGCCGAACGTCTTGTTGAGGCGCCGGACTTCGATCGCGGGAACGGATTCGGCTCTGTCGGAATTTCCGTTGAGCATCT
This sequence comes from Candidatus Spyradosoma sp., assembly GCA_051884475.1. Classification (GTDB taxonomy): domain Bacteria; phylum Verrucomicrobiota; class Verrucomicrobiia; order Opitutales; family UBA953; genus Spyradosoma. The sequence goes on along the minus strand of JBJEVP010000091.1, from coordinate 994 downwards.
CGTGAAAAAAAAGAAGTGCGGGGTCAGGAGTTCTGCGGCGCGGGAGCGGCGGGCGCGGCCTGCGGCTCGGGAATCTGCGCGAGTTTCGGTTCGATGGAGATCAGCGTGCGCTTGCGTTCCTGCCAGAAGTTGGCGGCGTCGAGCGAACGGTCCATTTCGTCGATCCAGAGACGGGCCTCGTCGAGCGTTCCCGCGGCGAGGGCGAGCGAGGCGAGTTCATACATCGCCTGTCCCCGGTAGAGCGGGTCCGCGGTCGGCGTTCCCGCGAGGTTTTTCAGAATCTCCTTCGCGGAGGCGAGCGCTTCGGGCGTTCCCGTGCGGGCGAGAGCCGCCGCGCGGGCGACCGTCGCCCGGTCGCGCATCGCTTCAAAGCCTTCGAACGCGGAAAACACGCGCGCCGCGTCGGCGAAGGCTTCCGCCGCTTCCGCGTTCTTCCCCGCTTCCGCGTATTCGCTTCCGACGGCGAAGAACGCCGTTCCCGCGACGGGGTCGGATTCGTTCGCGCGCGCGAACGCGAGCTTCAGCTCGGCCGTTCCCGCCGCGGCGAACTCCGCTTCGAGCGCCGCGACGCGCATTTTCCCGACTTCGACGTACACGATCGCCGCGATGATCGCGACGAAGAGCGCGACGCCCGCCGCTATCGTCTTTTTCCCGTGGCGCTGCCAGAAGAGCCACACGCGGTCCTCGAAATCCGCGTCCTGAAAATCATCGTCCACGAGCACGAGATTGCGGTCGTCCCCGCCCGTTTTTTTCTTTTGTGAAAAGCGATCGTTCATCTGTTTCGACATGACTTATAGAACACCTTTATTCGGGCGCAAAGTCGAACATTTTCTGATCGCGGCCGCGCGGCCTCCGGGCGTTCCCGCGAAGCGGGCGCCCGCGGCGTTCCGGCGGCGTTTCGGCTTCTAAAAAATTCCTTCGGCGGCGAATTTTTCCAGTAGGGCGGCGGCCCAGATTTCGTGGCCGCGCGCGTTCGGGTGAAGCCCGTCCGGAA
>JBJEVP010000090.1:0-3001 GCA_051884475.1 Candidatus Spyradosoma sp. | reverse complement strand
CGCGTTCCCGCGGCGAAGTGCAAGTTGCTGCAAGTTTCTGCAAATTTTTGCAGTTGGCGTTTTAAGGCGCATAAATAAAGGAATTTCAATTCGTTTTGGCTTGAAATTTCAGTGGAGGACACGGAAAATTCCGCCATGAAAATTCCCGAAAAGTCTCCGCGCCTCGACGCATTGCTCGCCCGTTTTTCCGGGGGCGATTCGCGGAGCTTCGCCGAATTTCTCGCCGCGCCGTATTCGGACGATCGTTATTTTTCCTACGAAGATCTGAAACGGAGGCCGCTTCCGTCGTTCGCCCGCGACGCGGACGAATGGTGGCTGAAAATACAGATTGCGCGCCAGGGGAAGTTTCGCGAGCTTCCTCTCCGGGACACGGCCGGCGCTCCGTTTCGGTATTTCGTCGACGACGCGGACAGCGCCGTTCTGCACGAATTGGATTTTCGCGGCGGCGGAATCATCGAATGCGCCGAGACTTTGCCCAATCCGCGGGAAAGCGCCCGGTATCTCGTTTCGTCGCTCATGGAAGAATCCATCGCGTCGAGCCTGCTGGAAGGCGCGCCGACCACGCGGGAAAAAGCCAAGGAAATGCTGCGCCGCAACCGCGCGCCGCGCGACGAAGGCGAACGCATGGTGCTGAACAACTACAACACCATGCTGAAGCTCAAAACCTGGAAAGACGAGCCGCTCACGCCCGAACTGATCTGCCGCATTCACGCGGAAATCAGCGCGGGAACGATGAAGCCGGGCGCGGAAGGGCGCTTTCGCACGGCGGACGAAAAAATTTCCGTGGGCGACGACTTCGGGAACGAATTTTACGTTCCGCCGGCGGCGGAGCTTTTGCCGGAACGCATGGCGGCGCTCTGCGCTTTCGCCGGCGACGCGGGAGAAGACCGTTTTCTCCACCCCGTGGTCAAGGCGATCGTCCTGCACTTTTGGCTCGCCTACGAGCATCCGTTCTGCGACGGGAACGGCCGCACCGCGCGCGCTCTGTTTTATTGGTTTCTGATGAAAAAAGGGTATTGGGTCTGCGAATACATTTCGATTTCGACCGCGATCCGGAAGGCGGGTCTGCGCTACTATCGGGCGTTTCTGGACGTGGAAAACAACGGGAACGACCTGAATTACTTCATCAAGTTTCATCTGGAAATCCTGCGTCGCGCGGTCGCGGAGTTCCTGGACTACGTCGAAAAGCGGCGGCGGGAACGCACGACGCTTTCGGAGGAATTCCGCAGGCTCGACGCCCTGAATTCGCGGCAGAAAACGCTGCTGGAATCGTGGCTGCGCCATCCGTACCGCAGCAGGGAAACGGACGCTCGCGCGTATCAGGCCGAACACGGAGTTTCCAGGGAGTCCGCGCGGCAGGATCTCGGCGATCTCGTGAAACGCGGCCTCGCCGTGCGCAGGCGCGACGGGCGGGCGTTCGTCTTCGTTCCCGCGCCGGACTTCGAGGCGCGCCTGAGTTCATGAGGCGGATTTTCGGGCGGAACGCCGAAATTTCGCTCAAAAAACTTCGCGCCCTTCGCTTCCCGGAAAGAAAACTTCCATCGCCTTCCGAGACTTCCAGTAAAAATCTTTGCGGCTCGGCGTCTTCGCGGGAGAAATTTGCTGTCGCGTTCGCGGGACGGGTTCTGCAGACTGAGCGCAGATGCTTTTCGAAGAACAGCCGCCGGAAGGCGAAGCGCGCTTTTCCGATTTCGACGAATACGTCCGCGTGAGCGAGCCGCGGACGCGGGAACGCGCTTCCGCGTGGAAAACGGCGATCGGGCTTCAGGCCGTGGACGGGCTTCGCGTCTCCGATTATCTTGTGGAGACGGCGCAGCGTCACATCGAGGGCGAAATCTCCATCGACGAAGCGCAGAATCTGGTTCGGAATTATTATGAAACGCGCTCGGCGCGTCTCCCGGACGAAGCGGACGCGCAGGAGGCGGACAAAGTCTCGGTCAACATCGCGAAACTGCTCGGAGAGCGCTCGTTTTCGTTCAGCGTTCCCGGCTTCCTCGCGACGCACCGACGCATTTTTGAAGGCGTGTTCGAACACGCCGGAATGATTCGCCGCTGCGACATCACGAAAAAGGAATGGGTGCTGCGCGGCGACACGGTGCTTTACGTCGCCTACGACGAGCTGGAACGGACTTTGGAATACGACATCGCGCGGGAACGCGGTTTTTCGTATTCGGGGCTGAATATGGGCGAAACGATCGCCCACATCGCGAAGTTCGTCGCGGGACTGTGGCAGATTCATCCTTTTCTTGAAGGCAACACGCGGACGACGGCGATATTTCTCATAAAATATCTGCGATCCGTCGGCTTCGAGGCGGACAACGTGCTGTTCGAGCGGCATTCGTGGTATTTTCGAAACGCGCTCGTGCGCGCCAATTATCGGAACGTAAAAAAAGGCGTCTCGCCGAATCCGGATTTTCTGATTCGGTTTTTCCGAAATCTGCTTTTGGGCGAGCAAAACGATTTGAGAAACCGGGCGATGCTCATCGACGCGCCCGCAGAATGGAGTACCCCCACAAGTACCCCCTCAAGTTCCCCCTCAAGCTCGGAAACCGTATGGGCGAATCTCGGCGAAACCACGAGAAGGCTCGTCGCGGCACTGGGCGAAAGCGCCCTTTCGGCGAAGGAGGCGATGGCCGCGCTCGGACTGAAAGACCGAAAAAATTTCAGAGAATACACTTTGGGACCGGCGCTGAAATGCGGAATCGTCTGCCCGATTTATCCGGACAAGTTGAACCATCCCGGGCAAAAATATCGGTTGACGGTCAAAGGCGCGGCGCTGTTCAACGAAAACAAGCCGGCGAACGCGTAAGCGCTTTTCCGACCGCGGACTGCCGGGGCTGACGCCCTCCTTTCGCGCGTTCCCGCGGCGAAGTGCAAGTTGCTGCAAGTTTCTGCAAATTTTTGCAGTTGGCGTTTCAGGGTGCATAAATAAAAGGAGCGTTGGCGTGAAGCCGAAGAAAATCATCAAAAGAGCAACGATTTTTATGCAGTTATACTATTG
>JBJEVP010000089.1:0-3002 GCA_051884475.1 Candidatus Spyradosoma sp. | reverse complement strand
GAAATCGCGGCGAACATGACGGGGAAGGCTTCGGCGGCGGGAACGCCGTTCCAGAGCTCGAAGGCGAGGGCGCCCTGCCAGGCGAGCATGGCGCGGCCGTCGGCGGCGGGCACGCAGCGTTCCCGCGCGGCGGCGACGAGCGCGGGAACGTGCGCGCCGTAGGTGGTGTCGTAGGCGGCGAAGCCGTCGCGGAAAAGTTCCGGCGGGAACGGCGACGGGTCGCCGGGCTTCAGCCCGAGCGGAGTGGCGTTCACGACGAGCGTTTTTCCCTCGCCGCGGAAATCGCGGATTTCGTCAGGAGAAAGAACGGAAACTTTCGGGGAAGCGACATTCTTGTCGCTTGTCGGAATCCGTTTTAAGGAAATTTCCTTGGAGGGGTTTTCATGAAGCGACTGGAAAGTCGCTTCCCCGGAACGGGCTTCCTGCATATTTCTGAAAAGCTCCGGACTGTTGCAGCGCATATATTTCATGACTCGCGCGAAATGCGTTTCGTCGCGAATCAGCGTGTCCCAGGATTCTTTTTGCCAAAGTGTTCCCGCGTTCCCGCTCCGGCGGTTGATTTCCCGTGCGCAAAATCCCTTCCACGAACGCAGAATTTCCGAAATTTTATTTTCTCCGAGAGGCGAAAACAGCACGTGAACGTGATTCGGCATCACGACGAACGCGTAAAGCCGGTAGCGCCCGCCGTCGAAATGAAGCAGCGCGTTTTCGACGATTTTGCGGTTTTCGCGTTCCCGAAGAACACAGGAGCCGTGGTTCGCATCGAGCCATTTCTGGACTCTGACGACGAAATTTTTTCTGTAATCGTCGAATTCCGCGTCGCTCCAAGGTTTCGGATGCGCGTCGAGCCAAGCGGAACGTTCGAGCGCGAGCGCGTCGATCTTTTCCTGCGGGAGCGAGTCCGCAAGGCGGAATGTCGCGAAGCATGCGGTTTCGCCCTGCGCCCAATGCGGAAGATTTGCGCGGGAACGGTCTGTTTCTTTGAGAGGATTGTAAAAAACAGGAACGCTTTCTGGGGAAGCGACATTCTTGTCGCTTGTCGGAATCCGTTTTAAGGAAATTTCCTTGGAGGGGTTTTCATGAAGCGACTGGAAAGTCGCTTCCCCGGAATTCCCGGAAAGAGCGCGGGCGAGGGCTTCGGCGCGGTCGCGGGAACGGTTGACGATCGTGAGCGAGGCGCAGCCCTGCGCGAGCGCGGTCGCGGCGATCGCCCGCGCGGCGCCGCCCGCGCCGAGAAGCACGACGCGCGTTCCCGCGAGCTTCACGCCGAGGCTCATTTCCGCCGCGCGCGCGAACCCGCGTCCGTCCGTGTTTTCGCCGCGCCAGCCGCCGAGCGCGTCGTCGCGCGCGAGCGTGTTCGCCGCGCCGATGATTTCCGCCTCGGGCGAAATCTTTTTCAGCAGCGGGAGCGCGGCGACCTTGTGCGGAATCGTGAGATTGAGGCCGAGAAAATTCTTCGCGAAAAAGAGCGGGAGCGCCTCTCCGAGCTCCTCCGGCGCGATTTCGAAGCGGAAATAACGCCGCGCGGCGAGCTCGGGCGCGGAGCGTTCCCGCGCGGCGGCGTCGAGAGCGGCGTCGTGCATCTTCGGCGAAAGCGAATGCGCGATGGGCTTTCCGAGCACGGCGAAGCTCGGCTCGGCGCGCGTCCATGCGCGCAGGTCGGCGAGCGTGAAGACTTTTTCGGCGGCGTTCATCGTGCGGAAAACGCTTACAGAAACTGCGCGATCCAGCGGGCGGCGTCGAGGTCGCCCGCGCGGGGGCGGAGCAGGGCGTGCAGCGCGTCGCAGTCGGCGCGCATGCGCGCGAGGACGGCGGGATCGTCGAAGCACGCGGAGAGACGCGCCGCGAGCGCGTCCGGCGTCGCGTCGCCCTGCAGAAATTCGGGATAGACGACGCGGTCGAGCAGGATGTTCGCCATGCCGAGATACTTCACCTTGTCGCCGACGAGCGCGCGGCCTACCGCCCACGTGAGCGGATTCGCCTTGTAGAGAATCGCGCCGGGGATGCCCGCGAGCGAGCAGGTGCGCGACATCGTGCCCGAGCTCATCAGCACGGCGCTCGCCGCCTGCTGCGTTTCGGCGACGTCGTCCACGGGAACGAGCTCGACGCTGCGCGCGGCGACGCTTTTCCCGCGGAGCTCGCGGAGAATGCTCAGCACGGGTTCGCCGGGGTGGAGCACGACGGCGTGCTTGTCCGGGTGCGAGGCGTGAAATTTTTCCCACGCGGCGAGGAGAATCGGGAAAATGCGCGCGACGGGTTTCGGGCGGCTTCCCGGGAGGAGCAACACGGGCGCGTCCGCGGCGTATTTCACGGGCAGACGGTAGTCCGGCTCGGCGAAGGGATCGCCGACGAAGCGGACGTCGAGCCGCGTGTCCGCGTAGCATTTCAGCTCGAAGGGAAAGAGCGCGCCGAGCGAATCGACGAGCTTCTCCATCTTGAAGCGGCGCTTCGCCTTCCACGCCCAGATCTGCGGCGAGACGTAATGGAGGACGACGACGTCGCCGCCGCCCTTGCGCGAGATGCCTTCCTTTTTCATCGCTTCGGCGAGGCGCAGATTCATGCCGGGAAAATCGACGAAGCAGACGACGCGCGGGCGGTGTTCCCGGATCCACGCGAGGATTTTTTTGAAGAGCGCGGAATAGAACGAAAAATTGGAGAGCACCTCGACGAGCCCGACGGCGGAGAACGTCGTCATGTCGAAGAGCAGACGCGCGCCCGCGCGGCGCATGTCGTGGCCGCCGAAGGCTTCGATTCGGAGCTCGGGCCGCAGCGCGAGCAGACGGCGGACGGCGAGGGCGGAGAGCTCGTCGCCGGAATGCTCGCCCGCGACGAAAAGGATGTCGGGGCGTCCGGGCTTTTCCGGCGGCGGGAACGCGGCGGGCAGATCGGGCATGGATTTCTTCATGGCGGGAACGGAATTTTCGGCGGAAAGGAGTCGGGCAAGAGGGATTCGAACCCACGACCCTCTGCTCCCAAAGCAGATGCGCTACCAGACTGCGCTA
>JBJEVP010000088.1:1687-3003 GCA_051884475.1 Candidatus Spyradosoma sp. | reverse complement strand
AGCGCGTTCAGCGGCGTTCCCGTCTTTTCCGCGAGCGCGACGAGGTGCCCGACGACGTGGTGCGCCTCGCGGAACGGCACGCCCGCGCGCACGAGGTAGTCCGCCACGTCCGTCGCGAGCAGCAGCGGATCGGCGACGGCGGCGGCGCAGCGGTCCGCGCGCATGGACGCGCCCGCGAGCGTTTCGCGCAGCACGTCGAGCGCGATCATCACCGTGTCGAACGAGTCGAACACGGGCGGCTTGTCTTCCTGCAGGTCGCGGTTGTAGGTGAGCGGCAGCCCCTTGACCATCGTGACGAGCGCGGCGAGATTGCCGTGCAGCCGCGCGGATTTGCCGCGGAGCAGTTCGAGCGAGTCCGGATTTTTCTTCTGCGGCATGAGCGACGAGCCCGTCGTGAACGCGTCGGGCAACGCGACGAAGCCGAACTCCGCCGTGTTCCACAGAATCAGGTCTTCGGCGATGCGCGAAAAATGCACGCCGCAGAGCGCGCACGCGGAGGCGAATTCGATGAACGTGTCGCGGTCGGAAACGGCGTCCATGCTGTTGCGCGTGACGCGCGCGTTCCCGCGGTCGTCCACGAAGCCCATTTCGCGCGCGGAAAATTCGCGGTCGATCGGCAGCGTCGTTCCCGCGATCGCGCCCGAGCCCAGCGGCGACCAGTTCGCGTGGTCGAACACCGCCGCGAAGCGTTCGCGGTCGCGCGAGAACATTTCGACGTAGGCGAGCACGTGATGCGCGACGGAGACGGGCTGCGCGCGCTGCAGGTGCGTGAAGCCGGGGATGTAGACGGTCTGGTTCTTCTCGGCGAAGTCGAGCAGCGCGTTCATCAGCGCGCCGAGCTTTTCGAAGATCTTCGCGCACGCGTCCTTGAAGAACAGGCGCATGTCGGTCGCGACCTGGTCGTTGCGCGAGCGCGCGGTGTGCAGCTTCGCGGCGGCGGGAACGCGCTTCGTGAGCGCCTGCTCGATGTTCATGTGCACGTCCTCGAGCGCGATGTTCCACTCGAATTTTCCCGCCTCGATTTCGGCGAGAACCGCGTCGAGCCCGCGCACGATGTCCGCGCATTCCTTTTGCGAAATGATGCCGACGTGCGCGAGCATCTTCGCCTGCGCCTTGCTCCCGGCGACGTCGAACGGCGCGAGCCGCGCGTCGAACGAGACGCTTTCGCCGAAGCGGAGCATCAGCTCGGCGGGTCCCTGGGAAAATCTGCCGCCCCAGGTCGCCTGTTCCTTGCGCGCGGGCGCGGTTTTCGTCGTCGAAGATTTTTTAGCCATGCGTGAAATCTAATGCCTCGGGATTGCGGCTTAAAGCCAAAA
>JBJEVP010000088.1:0-1587 GCA_051884475.1 Candidatus Spyradosoma sp. | reverse complement strand
GCGGGAACGTCAGAACAGGCGATAGACGCCGAGGCAGACGAGCGGGAGCAGGAAGAACACGCCGACGACGTAGAGGAACGCCAGCCCCTTGCGCCGCGACGCCAGCGCCGCGAGCCCGCCCGCGCACGAAAGCGGAATGCCGCGCAGGAACGCGATCGAGTAGATCAGCGCGACGCCGATCGAATTGAACAGCAGGTGGATCAGCGCGACCTGAAGCGCCGGCGCCGCGCCCGCGCCCGTGATCGCGAACGCCGCCAGAAGCGCCGTGACGCACGTGCCGATGTTCGCGCCGAGCGTGAACGGATAGACCTGCGGGAGCGTCATGACGCCCGCCGCCGCGAGCGGGACGACGAGGCTCGTCGTCGTGGAGCTCGACTGCACGAGCACCGTGATGAGCAGGCCGCTCGCGATCGCCGTCAGCGGCGAACGCCCGACCGCGTAGTGAAAGATCTTCTCCGCCCTGCCCGTGAGCAGACCGCGCAGGAGATTGCCGAGGCAGAGAATCGAGAAAAAGATCAGCGCGAGCCCGAAGACGATGAACGCCGCGTTCCCGATCCATTCCGGGCCCGGAAGCGCCGCGAAAAGCTGCTGCGCGCCGCGTTCGGCGGGCTTGAGAATCGGCTTGAGAAAATTCAGCCCGTCGAGGTCGAGCCCGCCCGAGCCGTAGAGCAGACCCGCGAACCAGCCGGAGATTTTTTCGAGAAAATGAAACGCGATTTCCAGCGGCAGAAAGATCACGATCGCGAGCAGGTTGAAGAAATCGTGCACGGTCGCCGCCGCGAACGCCCGGCGGAACGTCCGCCGGTTGCCGATGGAGCCGAGGCTGACGAGCGTGTTCGTGACGGAGGTGCCGACGTTCGCGCCCATGATCATCGGCACCGCCGCCTCGATCGGCATGCCCGCGGCGCACAGCGCGACGACGATGCTCGTCGTCGTGGAGCTCGACTGGATCAGCGCCGTGGAGAGAATGCCGACGACGAGCCCCATGAACGGATTCGTCGCGAAGCGGAAAAGGCTTTTCGCGCCCTCGCTCCCGCCGAACGCCTCCTTGAATCCGGCGCCGAGACAGCCGACCGCGACGAGCAGCAGATAGACGAGCGCGACCGTCGCGATCCAGCGGAACGCCGGGCTCGCCGTCGCGGCGGCGAGGCGTTCCCGCAGCGCGGCGAATCTTTTCGGGCGCGCGGCGGCGGGCGCGGGAACGGGCTCCGCGGCGGGCGCGGCGAGCGCCTCCTCCAGGCTGCGCAGCGCGGCGATCATGCCCTTGCGCAGCCCCTGCCAGGCGCCGGGAAGATTGTCGGGCTCGGCGGAAAAAACGTCCTCGATGAGCTTTTTCTCGAGCTCCGCGCGCCGCGCCGTGAGGCGGCTGATTTCCGCCTTCAGCGCCTCGGAGTCGAGATTCAGGCGATCGACCCGGTTCAGTTCCTCGCGCAGTTCCGCGAGCTCCTCCTGTATTTTCAGTTTCTTTTCCTTCATGTCGTTGCGTTTTCGGGAATTTTCCCCGACGCGCGTTCAGCCGCGATTAGCCCCGCGTCAGGTTTCGGTTAGGACCGCGTTCCCGCGCCCGCCCGCCGCGGGAACGCGCGG
>JBJEVP010000087.1:8215-11957 GCA_051884475.1 Candidatus Spyradosoma sp. | reverse complement strand
GGTGACGCCGGAGGAAGTTCCCGCGCTCGCGGAAAAGATCCGCGCCTCGCTCGTCGATCCCAATTACGGCAAAAAGGAACCGAACTTCGAGGACCGCACCGAGTGGCTCGGCTGATAGCCTTTTCAGTTGAAAATTGAAAATTGAAAGTTGAAAGTCGAAAGTTCTTCAAATCCGATGAGCATCGTTTCCGAAAAGAGCAAGGCGTTCGCCGTGAAGATTGGTCGTCTTGCACGGGCGCTCTCTTCGGAGCATCGCGAGTTCGTTCTTTCCAAGCAAGTGCTGCGCTCCGGAACGAGCATCGGCGCGAACGTGCGGGAATCGGAACACGCTCAGGGGCTGAAAGACTTCATTTCAAAACTCAACATCGCGTTGAAAGAAGCGAACGAAACTTTATATTGGCTGGAACTTCTGGTCGAGAGCGAGATTCTCTCCCGGAGGGAATTTGAGCCGTTGCATGAGGACTGCTCCGAGCTCGTCCGGATTCTCGCGGCCTCCGTCAAGACCAACAAACGAAAACTTACGTCCGCCGTCGCGGCATAGAAAAACTTTCGACTTTCAATTTTCGACTTTCAATTTTCAACTTCTACCTTCCAACTTCCTTCGGGACACACCTGCAACCTTTACAACGAATTAAAATGCCTCATCCGAAAGAAACACGCATCATTTACAAACGCATCGGGACGCCGGGCTACACGACCGACATCGACTGCTACATCAGAAACGGCGGCTACGAGACGCTGAAGAAGGCGATGAAGGCGGGCGATCCCGCCGCGCTCTGCGCCGAGGTCGAAAAGGCGGGCATCAAGGGCCGCGGCGGCGCGGGCTTCCCTGCGGGCATGAAGTGGAAATTCCTCGACCGCAAGTCCGGCAAGCCGATCTATTTCGTCGTCAACGCGGACGAATCCGAACCCGGCACGCACAAGGACCGCTGGGTCATCTACTACGATCCGCACCAGCTCATCGAGGGCATCGTGCTCTGCTCCTACGCGACGCAGGCGAAGCAGGCGTTCATCTTCATCCGCGGCGAATTTCAGCACGGCGCGAAGATTCTCGAAAAGGCGATCGAGGAGGCGCGCGCGAAGAATCTCGTCGGCGAGAACATTCTCGGCAGCGGCTTCTCGCTCGAAATCGTCGTGCACCGCGGCGCGGGCGCGTACGTCTGCGGCGAGGAAACGGGGCTGCTCGAAGCGCTCGAAGGCAAGCGCGGCCAGCCGCGCATCAAGCCGCCTTACTTCCCGGCGGTGCTCGGCCTTTACAACTGCCCGACGGTCGTGAACAACGTCGAGACCGTCTGCCAGTGTCTGAACGCGATCGACATGGGCGGCGAAAACTACGCGAAGATCGGCGTGAAGGGCGACGCGGGAACGCGCATCATGAACGTTTCCGGGCTCGTCGCGAAGCCGGGCGTCTTCGAAATCGCCACGGGAACGGTCACGGTCGGCGAACTGCTCAACGACATGTGCGGCGGTCCGCTTCCGGGGCGCAAGTTCAAGGCGATCATTCCCGGCGGCTCGTCGATGAAGCCGCTGCGCTTCGACGAAAAATACAAGATCAAGGACGCCGCCGGCAACGAGAAGGAAGTCTCGCTCGAAGACGTGCCGCTCGACGCCGCGAGCCTCATGGCGTGCGGCTCCTCCATCGGCACGGGCGGCATGATCGTGTTCGACGATTCCGTCGAGATGATCCAGGCGCTCGCGAACCTCAACGCGTTCTACAAGCACGAATCCTGCGGGCAGTGCACGCCCTGCCGCGAAGGCTCGATGTGGATGGCGCGCATCACGAAGCGCATCTGCGACGGGAACGGCGCGCCCGAGGACATCGACACGCTCAAGGACGTGGCGGACAACATCTGCGGGCGCACGATCTGCGCGCACGGCGAAGGCGAAGCCTGGCCGGTGCAGGGCGGCATCGCGAAGTTCCGCGACGAGTATCTCGAATCCATCCGCCGCCGCAACAAAGGCGAGCCCTCGCCGTTCACGGGCTATCCGCTGATCTGACGCGGCGGCGAAATTCCGGGGATCGGAAATCGGCTCGCGGGAACGTTCCCGCCCGAGAAATTTCCGGTCCCCGTTTTTTTTGAAAAAGAAAACGCGTCTCTCTCACGCTCTCGTCTCAGAAGGACAAAACACTTTTTTTTTATGAAAGATTCCGAAGAAAATTCTCCCGCTCCGGCGGAAACGCCGGCCGCGGTCGTTCCCGCGAAAAGGAAAGGCGGGCTCCGCCGCCTGCTGAAGCGCGCGCTGTTCACGCTGCTCGCGCTGTCTGCGGTTCTGCTGGTCGTCGTCGCGTTCCTGCTCGGACCGATCGTCGGCTTCGTCGCGAACACGTTCGGCGCCTCGTTCCTCGGCGTGGACAGGTGTTCCGTCGGCTCGGCGACGATTTATCCTTTCGGCGGCTACGTGCGCTTCGAGAACGTCGAAATCGGCAGGCCGCTCGCGGAGGGAGTCTCGTTTTCCGACAATCTTTTTTCCGTGAAGCTGCTTGAAGTCGACGCGGACATGTTCTCGCTGTTCTCCCGGAAGAAAATTCTCGACCGGCTCGAAATCCGCGGCATTTCCGCGAACTACGAGCAGCTGCTTTCGGGCGAGACGAACGTGGACGCCGTGCTGAAGAACGTTCTGGGCGAACCTTCGTCCGAGGAGCCCTCCGAGGAGCCGCGGCCCGAGCCGGAAGAGGAGCCCTCGGAGGAAATCTTCGTCGGCGCTCGCTATTTCGTCATCGAGAACGTGAAGGTCGGAGCCTCCGTGCGCGGCGTTCCCGTCTCGTTCCCGTCGATGTCCGCGGACTTCGCCGAGGGCGTCGGCATCGACGAAGACCTCACGCCCGTCGAGTTCGGCGTCAAGATCGCGGGGAATTTCATGAGCGTCATCGATTTCTTCCGCAAATCCGCGCTCGGAGACGCCGCGGGAATGGCGGTCGGAGCCGTCTCCGACGTCGCGGGAGCGACCGGCGACGCCGCGATGGCCGCCGCGGGTGCGACCGCCGACTTCGTTTCCGGAGCCGCTTCGCTCACCGGAGACGCGGCGCTCGCGACGGGCGACGCGGTCGGCGACGCCGCCAAGGCCGCGGCGGGAGCCGTCGGCGATGCGGCGGACGCCGTGTTCGACATTTTCCGCTCTAAGGACGACGATTCTTCCGACGAAAAGAAGTGAACGGATGACGGCGGATTTTTGCGGAAACGGACGGAATTGGCGGGCGCTCTACGCCGTCGCCTACCGCGCGTTTCCGCTGAGGCGCGCGTCCGCCGCCGTCGCGCTGACGCTGCTTCTGCACGGCGCCGTGTACGAGGCCGCGCCCGAGACGCTCGAAATGCTCGCGCGCTCCGTCGTTCCCGCCGAACCCGTGGCGCTCGCGCCTTCGGAGGAGCTGGAAAAAATCCCCGACGAGCTTCTGCCGGAGGAATTTCGGCGCAGGCCGCAGTTCGTTCCCGTGAATCCGAACGCGCCCGTCGCCACGCCCAGCGACACCGCGAATTTTTCCGCCGCCGACCAGCGCGCCGCGCAGGAAGAGCCCGATCCGGAATCGACCGAACGCATGCCGACGAACGACGGCGAGCTCGCGGACTCCCGCGCAGTCGCCGAGGACGCGCTCCCGCGCGAACTGCTTCCCCCGGAACTCCGCGTTCCCGCGCCCGCCGTCCGCCCCGGAGCGGATTCTTCTCCGGCGGAAACGGAAAAGGGCGAAACCGCCGAACGCGCGCCGGGCGCGGACGTCGCCGTCTCCGGCGCGGGAACGCTCGCG
>JBJEVP010000087.1:0-8115 GCA_051884475.1 Candidatus Spyradosoma sp. | reverse complement strand
CGCCGAACGCGCGCCGGGCGCGGACGTCGCCGTCTCCGGCGCGGGAACGCTCGCGAAGGGCAAAGACGCTCCCGCCGCGGAGACTCCGGGCGAGAACGCGCGTCCCGATCCTTCGCCGCGCCCGCGGATTCTCCCGCCGCCGGGGCTGAAATCCATCACGATGCGCAGCAGCACCGCCGTGAAAGAGCTCGGCGTCTGCGCGCTCGACGCGAAGTTCAACGAATACGGCGACTACACGCAGCGCATGCTCGAAGCGATTCAGGCGGCGTGGTACGTCGCGATCCGACGTTCGACCATCGTGCAGCCGAACGCCGTCGTCGTCGTGAAGTTCACGCTCAATTCCGACGGCACGCTGGACGACGCGCGCATCGTCTATTCCAACGCCTCCGAACCCGCCGCCTACGCCTGCCTCGACGCCGTGCAGTCGCGCGCGCCCTTCGAGCCCTGGCGTCCGGACATGGTCGCGCTCGTCGGCGCCGAAAAGGACGAGACGACGATTTCCTTCCACTATCGCTGAGAAAAAAGACATGGATTCTTCCGCCGACGACGATTTCAGAAAAGAGCTCGAGGGGACGCTCCCGTTCGGGCGCGGCGTGCGCGTGCTCGCGGCGGACGCCGTCGGCCTCTTCGCGCTGGAAAAGCCCGCGGGAACGATGACGCACCCGAACGCCGCGGGAACGGCGAAGAAGTCGCTGTTCGCCGCCGATTACAGCCTGCGCGACGAGTGTTATTCCTGCCGCGTTCCCGGCGGGAAGATCCGGAAGGTCTTCGTGCTCAACCGCCTCGATTCCCCGACGAGCGGCGTCGTGCTCGCGGCGACGGACGAGCGCGTCGCCGCCGCCGTGCGCCGCGCCTTCCGCGAGGACGGCGTGCGCAAGGTTTACGCCGCGGTCGTGCGCGGCAGGGTCGCGCCCGGGCAGGAGCTCTGGCGCGATTTTCTGCGTCGCGGGCGTTCCCGCGACGGTTCGCTGCGCGTGGAGACCGCGCGCGCGAACTCCCGCGACGCGCTCTTCGCGGAGACGCTCCGGAGCGTCGTCCGCTCGGGAACGCTCGCCCTCGGCGGCGGCGCGCCCGTCGCGGGAACGCTGCTGCGGCTCGAGCCGCGCACGGGGCGCACGCATCAGCTGCGCGTGCAGTGCGCGTCGCGCGGAATCCCGATTTTCGGAGACAAGACCTACGGCGATTTCCGCCTGAACGCGCGCGCGGCGGACGCCGCCGTTCCCGGCGTGCGCGACAGGCTTTTTCTCCATTCGGAATCGACGGAAATCGCGTTCCCGCTGCGGGGAAAAATCATCCGCTTCCGCGCGGAATCTCCGCTTCCGCCGGAGTTCGGCTCGCTTCTGCCCTGACGGCGCGCCCGCGTTCCCGCCGCGCTAAAAAATCGCTTCCAATCCTCCCGCCGCGGGAATAAAATTTTTCCCGCTATGATGAATCCGACCAAGGAAACTTTCGCGAAACTCGCCGGGCAGTACAAGTCCGAACTGCTCGACAACGTGCTCCCGTTCTGGCTCGAGAAGTCGCTCGACAAGGAATACGGCGGCTATTTCACCTGCCTCGACCGCGACGGCAGCGTCTTCGACACGGACAAGTTCGTTTGGCTGCAGGGGCGCGAAGTCTGGATGTTCGCCTACCTCTACAACCACGTCGAAAAGCGCAAGGAATGGCTCGACGCCGCGATTCTCGGCGCGGAGTTCCTCAAGAAGCACGGGCACGACGGCGAATACAATTTCTATTTTTCGCTCGCGCGCGACGGCACGCCGCAGGTCGAGCCCTACAACATTTTCTCCAACACGTTCGCGAGCATGGCGTTCGGACAGCTCTCCGTCGCGACCGGGAACGCGGAATACGCGGACATTTCCAAAAAGGCGTTCGACCGCGTGATCGCGCGCTTCGACAATCCGAAGGGACGCTGGAGCAAGGCGTCGCCCGCGGCGCGTCCGATGAAGGCGTTCGCGCTTCCGATGATCGTGTGCAATCTCGCGCTGGAAATCGAACCGCTCGTCGATCCCGCGTTTCTGCAGAAGACGATCGACACCTGCATTCATCTGGTCACGGACGAATTCTACCGCCCCGAAGTCGGCCCCGGTCTGATCGTCGAGCACCTCAACGCGGACGGCACGCTTGCCGACAACATGGACGGCCGCCTGCTCAATCCCGGCCACATGATCGAATCGACCTGGTTCCTCATGGACCTGGGCGAACGGCAGAACGATCCCGCGCTCATCGAGAAGGCGAAGAAGATCTGCCTCAACGCGCTCGAATACGGCTGGGACGAGAAGTTCGGCGGAATCTTCTATTTCATGGACCGCCTCGGACGCCCGCTCCAGCAGCTCGAATGGGACCAGAAGCTGTGGTGGGTGCACATCGAGACGCTCATCGCGCTGCTCAAGGGCTATCGCCTCACGGGCGATCCGAAGTGCTGGGAATGGTTCAACCGCGTGCACGACTACGCGTGGGCGCATTTCAAGGACGAGAAGTTCCCGGAATGGTTCGGCTATCTCACGCGCCGCGGCGAGCCGCTGCTTTCGCTCAAGGGCGGAAAGTGGAAAGGCTGCTTCCACGTGCCGCGCGGACTCTACCAGTGCTGGCGTCAGCTCGAACTGCTCGCCGCGAAGTGAAAGGCTCGGGGCGCGGCGGGAACGCCGTCGCGCGGACGGAGATTTTTCGCCGATGACTCCTTTTGAAGAAATCTTCGCGCGGGCGAAGGCCGCCGCGCCCGCCGTCGCCGCGCTGTCGGACGAGGCGCGCGCGGAAACGCTCCGCGCCGTCGCCGACGCCGTCGACGCCGCTTCCGCCGCGGTGCTCTCCGCCAACGCGTCCGACCTTTCCCGGATGCCGGAAAGCGATCCGAAGTTCGACCGCCTCCGGCTCACGCGGGAACGCCTCGCCGCGGTCGCGGCGGACATGCGCCGCATCGCCGGACTGCCGTCCCCGCTCGGCAGGACGCTCGACGAGCGGACGCGCCCGGACGGGCTGGCGTTCCGCAAGGTCTCCGTGCCCTTCGGCGTCGTCGGAGTGATTTACGAGGCGCGGCCGAACGTCACGCTCGACGTGTTCGCGCTCTGCTTCAAGTCCGGCAACGTCGCGCTGCTGAAGGGCTCGCGCGACGCGGCGGAGACGAACGCCGCGCTCGCCCGGATCGTGCGCGGGACGCTCGCTCGGCGCGGCGTTTCCGAGGACGCCTGCGTCCTGCTCCCGCCCGGGCGCGAGGCGACGCTCGCGCTGCTGCACGCGCGGGACTTCGTCGATCTCGCGATTCCGCGAGGCTCGCGCGCGCTGATCGACTTCGTGCGCGGGAACGCGACCGTTCCCGTCATCGAGACCGGCGCGGGCGTCTGCCACGTCTTCGCGGACGCTTCGGCGGACGTGCGCAAGGCGCGCGACATCGTCTTCAACGCGAAGACGCGCCGCGTGAGCGTCTGCAACGCGCTGGACTGCCTGCTCGTTCACGAGGCGCTCGCGGAAAGGATCCCCGAAATCTGCGCTCCGCTCGCCGAAAAGAACGTGCGGATTTTCGCCGACGAAAGGGGCTTCTCCGCGCTCGCGGGAACGTATCCCGCCGCGCTGCTCGCTCCCGCGACGGCGGAGAGCTTCGGCACGGAATTTCTGGACTACGCGATGAGCCTGCGCGTCGTGCCCGACGCGGACGCCGCGCTCGCGCACATCGCGCGCTTCGGCTCGAAGCACAGCGAATGCGTCGTCGCGGAGGACGAACGCGTCGTCGGGCGTTTCTTCGCGGAAGTCGATGCGGCGTGCGTTTACGCGAACGCCTCGACCGCGTTCACGGACGGCGGAGAGTTCGGCTTCGGCGCGGAAATCGGAATCAGCACGCAGAAGCTCCACGCGCGCGGTCCCATGGGCCTGCCCGAACTCACGACCTACAAATACCTCGTCCGCGGGAACGGCCATGTCCGCATTGGCGGATAACGGACGGCGGACGACTGATGATTCTCGCCGAGGTTTTTGAAACACGGATTGAACGGATGGAAACAGATTCTTCAGTGAATAAGGGAATAGTTCTCGCCGAGGTTTTTGCCGAGGCAAGAACTTTGAACACTCGATTATTCACTATCCGTTATTCATTATTCATTGCCTTTGTTCCTCTCATCTCTCACCTCTCCTCTCTCCTCTTCTTTTTACTGGAAGTCATGGAAGTAAAAAGAAGTTCTGCGACACAGATTAAGACGGATTCTTCGAGAAAGACGCTTGCCGATCCGTTCCCGCAGCCCTTTTGGGGAAGCGACTTTCCAGTCGCTTTCGGAGTCTTTTCAAAGGAAATTTCCTTTTAAGGATTTCGAAAAGCGACTGGAAAGTCGCTTGCCCCAAAAGCGTTCCCGCGAACCGGGCTTCCGTGCTCGCAACGTTTTTTCCCCAATGCGGGGGACGCAAAGATTTTTTTTTCGGAAGCCGCGAGAAAACGCTTGCGGGGCGCCGTTTTTTTTTTGGTAAAAATGCATTCAGGAATTGAGACGAAGTTCGCGGGAACGTGCCCGCGCGCCCTTTCCCGAAAATTTAACCAAAATCACAATAATGAAAAACCTCATCACAATCACATCGCTCCTCGCCGCGGGAAGTGCTCTCGCGAACGCGGAAAATATCGATGTCACAACAGGTCGAACGCAAATCGATCCCAACCAGGCAACCTCTGTCGCCGGAAATACTTACAACGTTTCGACGGGGCAAGTGTTCCTTTCGGGGTGGAACGGCACTAATACCGTCGCGACCTCTTTTGATATCAACTTTATTCTCAACGGCACGGGTTGTGTCGGCGATGCGACTTATGATGAAGGGATTACAGCTGCGTTGCGTCTTGGTGATGAAGCTACGGTCGCCGGCCAGGTCACAATCGGGGGCGATACTCATATTTGGAGCACAAAGGCGGAAAACGGCATTTCCGGAAATATCGTGACGACGGATTTGGACTCGACCGTTACGCTTATGGGGACGAATCACTCTAACTGCTTCTCTTCGTTGCTCGTGCTTTCCGGATCATCGATCGTGTTGCCGACGCTTGACGTTCAGCAATATGCTTCCCTGAAATTCGAAAGCTCCGATATCACGTTTTCTTCCATCACGGGGCAGGGAGCCGTCTCGTTCGCTGAAAATTCTAAGATTAATCTGACTGAGGGTGAAACGCTTTCCATTGCGGCAGGAACGTTGTCGTTTGGTTCCACGACGCTGACTTCCTCGATGGACAACGATACGTTGATTGGAGCGGTGTCAGATTACTTCAAAGGCGCGGCGATTTCTTCAGTCAGCTTTATCGGCAATGTCTTGACGATCGGCGCCGTTCCCGAGCCGTCGGCGTTCGGGCTGTTGGCGGGCGCGGGAGCGCTTGCGCTGGCGGCGGCGCGTCGGCGTCGGCAGAAGAAAGCTTAAAGGGAAGCGCCTTCTGCGCTGTTTAGGGTTTATCGTGTAAGGTTCATTTTTCTACACCTTACACCTTAAACCATACACGGCGCGAAGCGTTTCACGAAATGCATTTCGGCAGGGTGGTTCCTGCCGGAAAAAAACTTCATTCTGGAGTTTTTAGGTTAATGGCGTTCCCGCGGGGGTTCCTCGCGGGAACGTTTTTCTTCAGATGGCGGCGAGGATGCGGTCGAGATCGACGTTCCTGCGGATGAGGCTTTCGATGGTGGAGACCTTGTCCGAGTCACCGGGTTGAGTCTTGACGATCATCCGGTTGATGCGGCGCGTCGTCTCGAAACATTCCCGCTCCGTGGCGACGACGGGAATGCCGACCTGCCGCAGCATCGAGATGAGCCGCGGCGCGGGCAGAAGCCCGTCGGAAAGAATGATGCCGGTGATTTTCGGCACTTCCGCCGTTCCCGCGGCGGCGATCAGCGAGAAGAGCAGGTCTTCGCGGTCTCCGGGCGCGATGAGCACCGTGTTTTTCTGGACGTAGTCGAAAATGTGCTGGGCGGACATCGCGCCGACGACGATGTGCGCGGCGCGCTGCGGGCGTCCCTTGACGAGCGGGACGAGCCAGCGGCCGCCGATTTCGCCGACGATCTGCGAGAGGTTGGGGCTCGAGAGCGCGTTTTCCATCGGAAGCAGGCCGAGCAGCGGCACGCCGAGGCGATCCAGCGCCCGGGACGCGTATCTGCGTATGTCCGACATTTTTTCCGGGAGCACCTTGTTGAGGATCACGCCGATGCACTCCACGCCGCGCGCGTCGAAAAGCGCCTTGTTCATCGCGATTTCGTCCACGGGCTTGCCGATTCCGCCGGAGGCGACGATGACGACCTTCGAGCCGAGCATCTTCGCGTTGTCCGCGTTGGACGCGTTGAACACGGAGCCGACGCCCGCGTGGCCGGAGCCTTCGACGATGATGATGTCCTTTTCGTAGGCGGCGCGGTCGAAGGCGCGGCAGATCGTGTCCTCGATGCGCGGATGAAGCGTGTCGGGGTCGTCGAGATAGCGGCGCGTGAACGAGGAATCGACGGCGACGGGCGACATCGCGGCGATCGGGATCTTCACGTCGTAGATGCTGTTGAGCAGAAAAGTGTCTTCGTCCACTTCGACGCCGTTTTCGACTTCGACGATGCGCTGGGCGACGGGCTTGATGTAGCTGACGTCGTGCCCGAGCGAGCGGAGCGCGCCGAAGAGTCCGAGGGAGGTCGTGGTCTTGCCGTCGTTCTGCCTCGTGGCGGCGACGAAGATTCGCCGCGTCGTCGTGTTCATCGGCCTGGTGAGCAGTCCGGGAACGTCGTGGGCGAAGGATGCCTGATTGAGAGCCATATGTTTCGGCGGGAAGGGCGGGGCGCGGGAACGTCCCGTTTTCGTCGGGGGACGCCGCGTTTTTCCTTATGCGCGCTTATTCGGTGGGATAAAGATAATGCCGGTCCACGGCCTGAGCGGCGACGATGATCGCGGAGCCGAGAATGTCGTGCGCGCTCGCGCCGCGGGAAATTTCCGCGATGGGCTTGGAAAGCCCCGTGAGAATCTGCCCGTAGGCGGGAATCTCGGCGACGAGCTGCGCGAATTTGGAGGCGATGTTCGCGCTGTTCAGGTCCGGGAACACGAGCACGTTCGCCTTGCCCGCGACGGGACTTTCGACGCCCTTGACGTTCGCCGCGAACGCGTCGAGCGCGGCGTCCACCTGCAGCTCGCCGTCGATTTCCACGGGAACGTCGAAGTCCCGCGCCTTCGTCCTCGCGATGGTCGTGGCGGCCTTGACCTTTTCGACGGTCGGCGTCTTGCGCGTGAGGCTTTTCGACGTGTAGGAAAGCATGGCGACGCGCGGCGGCACGTTGGTGAGGTGCCAGCAGAGCATCGAGGTCGTGATCGCGATGTCGGCGAGCTGTTCCGCCGTGGGTTCGGGAATGACGGCGCAGTCGGCGAGGAAGAGAGTGCCGTTGATGCCGAGGCGGGAATCCTCCTTCGCCATGAGCTGCATGGAGGAGACGGTCTCGACGCCTTCCTGCCGCGGAATGAGCTGAAAGATGGCGCGCAGGGCGTTGGTCGGAATCGTGGTCGCGCCGCAGACCATGGCGTCCGCCGCTCCCGTGAGCAGCATCATGCAGGCGAAATAGTTGGGGGAGAGGACGTAGTCGGTCGCCTCGGCGTCGTTCATTCCGTTGAAGCGCTGCATGCCCCTGAGCAGGCGCGCGAACTCGGGCAGTTCGGCGGAGCGGGCGGGTTCGATGATGCGGATGCCGTCGAGCTTGATGTCGATGCGCGCGGCGGTCGCCTTGATGCGCGTGCGGTCGCCGACGAGAATCGGAACGCCGAGTTTGCGCGTCGCGAACTGCCTCGCCGCCTGAATGATCCGGACGTCGGAGCCTTCGGGGAAGACGACGCGCTTCGGATGATTCTGCAGACGGGCCGAAAGTTTGTTGATGAGCGGCATGATGCTGTTCTTTTCCGTTGTTCTTGCTTTTTTTTCTGCGGGGAATCGTAGCGTTCCCGCGAAGTTCTGTAAAAGTAAAAGCGTCGCCGAACGTCCGCGGACCCGAAAGTTTTGAAAAAAAGAGGACGCGCCCCGGCGGGAGCCGCCGCCCGCCGGACGTCGGCCCCCCGGAGCGTCATTTCCCGGCGTCCGCCTTCTCGTCCGTCGCCTTGTAGAGGTCGAGCTTGTAGGCGTAGGAGCCGTAGAGGACGGCGGCGAGCGCG
>JBJEVP010000086.1:7131-12002 GCA_051884475.1 Candidatus Spyradosoma sp. | reverse complement strand
CGACCTCGGCGTCCGCGTCGTGAAGATCCGAATCGACTGAAACGCGGCGGCGCGCTTCGGACGCCCGCTCTTTCAGGAACGCAAAAAAGCCGGCGCTCAACGGCCGGCCGAAAGGCAGCGCGCGGCGAGTTCCCGCATGACGGCCTCGTCCTCGCCGGGGCGGGCGACGAGCTCCTCGAACGCACGCACGAATTCGAGCTGGCGGTCGATCAGGCGGCGGAGCGTCACGCTCTTGTCGCGCAGCGTCGCTCCCGCGAGCTTTTCGCCGACGTACCACGCGTTCTGCGAAAAAAGATTGAGCGAGGACTTCTCGTCGTTCCCGCCGAAAAAGCGTCCGTAGCGCGCGGACGCGGATTCGATCGCGCTCTTGGAAATGCCGCCGCGGAAGTTCGGCGTCGCGTCGCCCGCGTCGACGAGCGCGCGCAGCTGAATCAGCAGTCGGTTGCGGTTCTGCATCGCGGCGAGCAGCGGGCGCGCGGAAGTGTTGTTGAAGAAGAAACGCCGCAGCGATTCGAGCGTTCCCGCGAGGTCTCCCGCGAAGAAATATTCCGAAGGCTCGAAAAAATCGCCCGCGCCGAACACGGGAACGAGCGCGCTCACCGTCTCCGCGTCGATTTCCCCGCCGGGACCGACGTAGCAGGCGAGCTTTTCCAGCTCGGCGAAAGTCATGCGCATGTGCCCGTTGACCTTGCCCACGAGCAGGCGCGCCGCGTCCTCGCCGATCGTCACGCCGAGTTCCCGCGCGGCCTTCTCCACGGCGAGAAGCATTTCCTCCGAATCGCTCATCGAGGCGACGGAGACGACTTCGCCGACCTTCAGCAGCTTCTTCACCGGCGTGCGCCGCTTGTCCGGACGCACGAGCGAGACGACGACGCACAGCGCCGAGGGATCGCTCGCGGAAAATTCCTCCGCGATCTTGTCCGCCGAATCTTCGAGAATGTCCTTCTTCGCCGCGGTCCTGGCGCCGCGGCCCTTCTTCGCGGGAACGTCGGGCGTTCCCGCCGGGTCCGCCGCCTTCACGCGGACGACGCCGTCGGCGAACCAGTTCACGTTGCGCAGCCAGACGTATTTTTTCCCGCCGAAAAGCGAGACCGTGCGCGTCGCCGAAAGGAACGCGGACATCACGCTCTCGACTTCCGCGGCCTTGGTTGCCGCGCCGTCGATGATTTCGCGCGACATCTCGTCCGCCGCGTCCGCGCTCAGGCGCTCGAAACGCATGCGCGCTTCGCGGTCGACGAGAAAATCGTCGTCGCCGACGACGAGAACGAAATGAGACGACATGCGGAAAAATCTCCCCGGGCGCGGTTTCTCCCGAATCAGAGCTTCGGGAACGTGAGCTTGAGGTTCTCCATCACGTCGGGCGTGATGACGATTCCGCCGAGCGAAAGCGCGCGTATGGCGGCGCCGACGACGGGCGGGAACGCGGGTTCGACGATTTCGACGCCCGGCATCGCGCGCGTCATCGCCCTGCGGAAAATGCCGCCGCAGGGTTCGTGAAGAATCACGCCGCCGGTGATTCCGAGGCGCGCGTCGGAGGCGGCGATTCCGAGCTTGTCGGCGACCGTCGTCACCATCTTCACGAGGTCGTCCATCGCGCTTTCGAGAATCCGAGCGGCGACGGCGTCGCCCGCGAGACAGGCCTTGTCCACGAAGCTCGCGAGCGCGGCGATTTCGTCCTTGGACATCGGTCTGCCGGGATTTTTCAGAGAATCCTGGTGCAGGCGCTGGGAAATCTGCCCGGTCTCGACGATCTGGAGCTCGTCGAAGAGCAGGTCCTTGAGCATCGTGGGTTCGCCGCGGCCGTCGGCGGCGCGCACGGCGGCGACGAGTCCCCGGCGCGCGAGGTCGAAGGCGCCGCCCTCGTCGGAAACGTGAAAGTCGTAGCCGCCCGTCTCCCATTCGCGTCCGTCCTCGGTGCGTCCGTAGCACTTCGAGCCCGTTCCCGCGATGAGCACGATTCCGCTGCTCATGCCGAAGGTCGCGGCGCAGAGCGAGCGCGTGTCGTTTTCGACGAGGAAGTTCGGAATCGCGACGTCGCCGAACGCGAGAATCTTTTCGCGCAGGCTGCGGGCGGAAACGCTGTCGTTCACGCCGGAGATTCCGAAGAATCCGGCTTCGAACGAGGCGTCCGCGCCGGCGGATTTCGCGGCTTCGAGCAGCGCGCGGCGCAGGTTTTCGAGCGCGAGCTCCGTGCCGACGCTGTTGGGATTGGAGGCGCCGGCGAGCGCGTTCCCGCGGCAGATGCCGTCCGCGGAGACGATGAGCGCGCGGGTTTTCGTGCCGCCGCCGTCCACGCCGACGAAAAGTTTGAGTTTCGATTGGGGCATTGTCTTGCTGAGGATTTGAGTTCGGAAAAAGATCATTTCCGCGGGAACGCGGCGTCGAGTTCGGCGCGGAGCGTTTCGCCCGGAAGCGTGATGAAGTCGCCCGCGGCGGCGGTTCCGCCTGTCAGCGCGAAGCCGAGCGTTTCGCCGTCGATGAGGTCCAGGCGCACGGCGCCGCGCAGCGCGAGGTCCTTGCCGCGCACGGCGAAGATCTCGCCCTTTTTCAAGGGAACGCGGATTCCGCCGAGTCGCCAGGCGACCGCGAAGCGCGCGTTCCCGTCGGCGACGATTTCGACGACTTCCGCGATTTCGCGCGATTCCGGGGCGGAGACGGGCGTTTCGGGCGCGGCGGCGGCGGGAGCGGACGCGGGCTTTTCCTTGGCCTTTTCGTCCCAGCGTTCCGCGAGCGGCTTTTTCTTTTCCGGCGGAGCCCAGGGGTTTTTCGCGCTCGTCGCGCAGCCCGCGCACGCGCAGGCGCCGAGCAGGATCAGTGAAATGCGGAGAAGGGATTTCATAGGGAAAATCGGGAAGTGAAAATCAGGGAGGCGTCGCTCGGACTTCGCGTTCAGAACATCGAGCGGATTTTGCGGAGCGCGGCGACGAAGCGGTCCGCCTCCTCGAACGTGTTGTAGAACGAGAACGACGCGCGCGCCGTTCCCGTGACGCCGAGACGCTTCATCAGCGGCATCGTGCAGTGGTGGCCGACTCGGACGGCGATTCCGAACGAGTCGAGCAGCATGCCGACGTCGCTCGGATGAACGTCTCCGAGACGGAAGGAGATGACGGAGGCCTTTTCCTTCGCCGTGCCGAAGATCCGGATTTCGGGCAGTTCGGCGAGCAGCTTTTCCGTCGCGTATTTCAGCAGGGCCTCCTCGTGCGCCTGCGCGTGCGGACGCAGCGAGGAAACGTATTCGAGCGCGACGCCGAGCCCGACCGCGCCGGCGATGTCCGGCGTTCCCGCCTCGAAGCGCCCGGGGATTCCGCGGAACGTCGTTCCCGCGACGAGATCGACGGTCTCGATCATGTCGCCGCCGCCCTGGTAGGGAGGCATTTTCTCCAGGACCTCCGCGCGCCCGTAGAGCACGCCGATGCCCGTGGGGCCGCAGACTTTGTGCCCGGAGAACGCGAGGAAATCGCAGCCTATGTCCTGCACGTCCAGCGCGAAGTGCGCGGAGGACTGCGCCGCGTCCACGAGCGCGAGCGCTCCCGCCGCGTGCGCCGCCGCGCAGATTTCCTTCACGGGATTGACGGTGCCGAGCGCGTTGGAGACGTGCACGCAGCAGACGATTTTCGTCCGTTCCGAAATTTCGGCTTTGAGCGCGGCGACGTCCAGAGAACCGTCGTCGAAGATCGGCGCGACGACGAGCCGCGCGCCCGTGCGCTCCGCCGCGAGCTGCCACGGCACGATGTCCGCGTGGTGCTCCATTTCCGTGATCAGGATTTCGTCGCCCGGGCGCAGATTCGCGCCGCCCCAGCTCGCCGCGACGAGGTTGATCGCCTCGGTCGCTCCGCGGGTGAACACGCATTCGCGCGGTTCGCGCGCGTTGAGGAATTTCGCGACGCGTTCCCGCGCCAGCTCGAACTCCGTCGTCGCCGTCTGGCTCAGGCGGTAGAGGCCGCGGTGAATGTTCGCGTTTTCCTCGGAATAGAACCGGCTCACGGCGTCGATGACGCACTGCGGCTTCTGCGAGGTCGCGGCGCCGTCGAGATATGCGAGATGCGGGTTCCCGCGCAGGATCGGGAACTCGGCTCGAATTTTTTCTACCTCGAAAGACATGATTCCGGAACTATATAGCGAAACGCGCGGGAGCGCGAGCGCAATGATGAACGGCGCTTCTCCCGAAGATGATTCACAGCGGGCGGAGGGCGACGTCGGGGATGCGCATCTCGAAGGCCCGGCCCTCGGGCGGCGCGCGGAATCTGCCGATGCGCTCGACCGCCTTGCGGACGCGGTCGCGCACCTGCGGGTCGGAGGATTCGAGCACTTCGAGGAAACTGATGTTCCCGCGCGCGTCCACGCCGAGCCGCACGGAAACGACGAGAGTCCCGTCGAGCGTCAGCGGCGCCTGCATCAGGACGTCGTCGAGGTGCTTCATCAGTTTTTCGGCGACGTCGCGCGCGTAAATCTGCTGGGCGGAAGCGACGGCGCGGCCGCCGTCTCCGCCGTTCCCGCCGACGCCGTCGGGCGTGCCGACGCGTTTTCCGCCTCCTCCGCCGCCGATGCCGATTTTTCCGACGTCGATGGCGGGCGTCTTTCCGCCGTTCGCCTTTTTTCCGCCGGAGGAATTTCTCGCGTTCGCGCCGGGGTTCTTCCTGGCGTTCGCGCCGGAGTTCTTCTTCCAGTCGCTGAACGAAATTTTTTTCGGCCCCGAATCTTCGGGCTTCGGATTCCTGGCGCCGGACGTCGCGGGCTTCGGCTTCGTCTCCGCGGGAACGGCCGCGGCGGGCTTCGGCTTTTCCTGCGAGGGCTGCGACGTCGCAGGAACGGGCGCCGCGGGCTCGGGAGTCGCGGGCGTCGGAGCCGGCGGCGGCGTTTCGGGCGGAGGC
>JBJEVP010000086.1:0-7031 GCA_051884475.1 Candidatus Spyradosoma sp. | reverse complement strand
CCGGAAAAAGCGAAGGAGTCCTCGGGCTCGGAGTCCGCGCCGCCCGTCTCCTTCAGCGTGTCTCCGTCGGGCGAACCCTGCGCGAGTCCGCGCTGCTCGCCGACGAGCCCCGCGGATTTCGTCGGGTCGGCGTCTTCGTCCGCGAGCAGCACGAGCAGCGGGTCGGAGTCCGCCGTGACGTCGGCGCTCCGAGCCCTCGCGGAGAAGAACACGGCGGCGCCGATGAGCGTCGCGTGCAGGACGAAGGAAAAAAGGACTCCGACCGCGCGGCCCGACATCTCAGCGCGCTCCTCCCTTCGCCGCGTCCGCGGCCTGATCGACTTCCGTGTCGATGGAGACTTTGGTCAGGCCCTGGCGTTTCGCCATGTCGAAGACGGCGATCACTTTCTGATATTCCAGCTGCCCGTCCGCGCGGATCCGGACGACGGGCTGCGCGTCCGCGGGGAGCGCGGCGATTTCGGCGAAGGCCGCGCGGAGCGCGTCGGCGGGAACCGCGGCGTCGTCCAGGAAATACGCGCCGTGGCGGTCGATCGCGACGTAGCGGTATTTCTGCTCGTTGGAGGCGGGAACGCCGGTCTTGGTCGAGGCGACGGGAAGTTCGATCCGCGTCGTCTGTTCGAGCACGGGCGTCGCGATCATGAAGATGATGAGCAGGCAGAAGCACAGGTCGAGCAGCGGCGTGACGTTGATTTCCGCCATCGGCGTCATCTTGTGTCGTCTCGAAAAATTGCGTGCCATGTCGCGGGAACGTTCCTTTCAGAAAAAAATCGTTTTCTCCTCATTCCCACGCCGGGCGGGAACGCGGGAGCGAGGCGGCGGCGGTCCCGTCGTCCTCCGCGTCGTCGCGCAGGAACGGATTTCCGCCCGCGGGAACGGGCTTCGCCGCCGGCGCTTCCGCCGCGGGAACGTCCGGCTCGGATTTCTTGCGTTCCGCGCGCATGTCCTCGAGCAGTTCGATTTCGATCTGGTCGGCGAGCGCGGAGGCGAAGTTGTCCAGCTCGGTCGCCATCGTGCGCGTCTGCCCGAGCGCCCAGTTGTAGGCGAACGAGGCGGGAATGGCGAGCAGCAGGCCGGCGGTCGTCGCGACGAGCGCGCCGGAGACGCCCGGCGCGAGCTGCGCAATCGACGCCTTTTCCGTCAGCGAGCCGAACGTCATCATCACGCCGTAAACCGTGCCGAGCAGCCCGAGGAACGGGCCGCCGGAAATGAACGTGCTCAGCGGAATCATGCCCTTTTCGTAGCGCGCCGTCACGCGGCCGATCGCGCGCTGAACCGCGTTTTCCACGTGCCCCATGCACACGCGGACGTCGCTCTCGTCGAAGATTTTTCCCCGGTGCTGGCGCAGCGCGCGCAGCGCCGCGTCCACGATCTGCGCGTAAGGGGCGATCGCCGCGGGATTCGGGGAGACGCCGACCGCCGTCATCCTCATTTCCTGCCCGAGCCGTTTCTCGAACGAGAGATTGTCCAGCCGCAGCCGCCGCAGATCGTAGATCTTCTGCGCGATAGTCGTCCACGACCACGCCGAGAGACACGCCAGAATGATGACGACGATTTTCGCCGCCTCGTCGCATTGTTCCCAATACCACAAAAGCGGTCGCGATTCCGCGAAAAGACAAAGTGCTCCGTTCAACATTTCTCCTAAAAAAAGCTATTCCGAAAGGAAACGGCTTTGCGCCCGCGCTTTCAACGAAATTCTGTTCACAGCGGCGCGCGGGGAAGCGCAGGGCGTTCTTTTTCGTTCGCGTTCCCGCGGAATTGTTGGTTGCATTTGGGGCATGGAAAAGAGGTCGGTCTTTATCGCGGACGCGTGGTTTTCCGGGCGCGTTCAGGGCGTGGGTTTCCGTTGGCATGCGCTGAAGGTCGCGCGGGAATTCGACGTGGCGGGAACGGTGCGCAATCTCGCCGACGGGCGCGTGCATCTGCACGCGGAGGGCGCGGAGCGCGAAGTGCTCGCCTTCGTCGCCGCGGTGGAGGACGAGATGCGCGCCTTCATCCGCGAGACCGAGAAGAAGACGGGAACGGGCGCGGCGACCGCCGTCGGATTCGAGATCGCCGGCTGATTTTTTTTTTGAAAAAAAAAGACGAGACGCGAATGAACAAGGACGCACAGGACGTTCCCGCGGTGGAGATCGAAAAACTGACGAAGGATTTCCGCATCGGAATCCGCGGGGTGAAGCTGCGCGCCGTGGACGGCGTGACCTTCGCCGTGCGCCGCGGCGAAATCTTCGGGCTGCTCGGTCCGAACGGCTCCGGCAAGAGCACGACGCTGAAGATCGTGCTCGGGCTGCTGCGTCCGACCTCGGGCAGGTGCCGCATTTTCGGGCGCGACAGCACGGATGTCGCGACGCGCGCGCGCATCGGGTTCCTCCCGGAGGCGCCGTATTTTTACGGCTATCTTTCGGGGCGCGAGCTCGTCGAGTTCTGCGCGCGCATGAGCGGCGTTCCCGCGAGGGAGATCCAGGCGCGCACGGACGAGGCGCTCGCGCTCGCGGGCATGACCGCGGCGGCTTCGCGGCGCGTCCGCACGTATTCCAAGGGCATGCTCCAGCGCATCGGCGTGGCGCAGGCGGTGGTGCACGATCCGGACCTGATCGTTCTCGACGAGCCGACGGCGGGCATCGATCCCGTGGGTTCGGCGGAAATCGGCGAGGCGATCCGCGCGATGAAGGCGCGCGGAAAGACGGTGATTCTGTGCTCGCACCTGCTGGGGCAGGTCGAGGAGCTCTGCGACCGCGTGGCGATCATGGACCGCGGAAAACTCGTCGTCGCGGGAACGCTTTCGGACGTGCTGACGCGGCGGGAAAAGCAGCTCGCGGTGTTCGGCGCGGGAACGCCGCTCACGCCGGAGCTCTGCGCGGAGCTGCGGGAACGCTACGGGCTGAACGTCGAGAGCGTCTCGCATCCGCGCATTTCGCTGGAACGCTACTTTCTCGAACAGCTCGGAGGCGCTCCGCGCGGCTGAAGAACGGAAGCCGTTTTTTTCGTCCGCGACGTTTCATTCCGGTCATTTCCAATTTCATCCTCTTTCGAATGTCTTCATTGAAAAACGTTTACTGGATCGCCCGCAACACGTTCACCGAGGCCGTGCGGCAGAAGTTCTTCAGTTTCCTGCTTCTGCTCGGCGTAGGACTGGTCGCGCTTTCGCTGGCGATGACGAATTTCGACTTCGGCGATTCGGAACTGAAGTTCATCGCGGACTTCGGTTTCGGCGGCGTGTTCCTGTTCGGTTCCGTGCTCGCGGTGGTGATGAGCGTGCAGCTCTTTTTCTCCGAAATCGAAAACCGCACGGCGCTGACGCTTCTGGCGAAGCCGGTGCGCCGCGGCGGATTTCTGCTCGGAAAATTCTTCGGCGTGTGGGCGCTGCTCGGCGTGTTCGTCGCGGCGATGAGCGCGGCGCTCGCCGTCGTGCTCTCGCTGCGGGCGGGAACGGTCGCGGAGATCGCGGCGGCCCGCGGGCTTCCGGAACCGTATTTCGGCGCGGGCGGGCTCGTGGTCTTCGCGGCGCTGCAGTGGCTGCGGCTCGGCGTGGTCGCGGCGATGACGGTCGCGGTCTCGAGTTTCGCGCAGACGCATCTTTACGCGGTGGTCGTTTCGTTCTGCGGCGTGCTGCTCGGGCAGCTGCAGTACGTGTTCGGAGATTTCGCGGCGGACGGGAAGGCGGGCGCGGCGGCGAGAGCCTTCGCGGGAATCGCTTCGCGCGTCGTGCCGAATCTGCAGCTTTTCGACGCGGGGCAGGCGCTCGTGCTCGATCCCGAGGGCGTTCCCGACGGCGTGATTTCGGGCGCGGCGGCGTGCGGCGCGTTCTGGATCGCGGTCTTCCTCGCGGCGGGGACGCTGTTTTTCCGCTCGCGCGAAATCTGAAATTTTTCAGGAGGAAAAACGGAAATGCTGAGGAAAACGGCGGCGGCGTTCTTCTCGCGCGGGGGCGGACACCTTCTCGCGCTCGTCTCGCTTTTCTGCGCGGGAACGCTCGTCGCGCCGCTGCAGGACGGCGCCTGGGCGGGCGCGCGGGAACGTCTCGGCGCGGCGGACGCGGGAACGCTCGCGCGCTCCGCCGGCACGGGAGCGGCGCTCGGGACGCTCGGCGGGTTCCGAACCGTGCTCGCCGACTTCGCCTGGCTGCGCGCGTTTCACTTTTGGACGAAGAGCGATCCCGCCGCGTGCATGAAATACGCGGAACTCGCGATGACGCTTTCGCCGGAACAGTTCTTTTTCGTCGAAAACACGGCGAATTACGTCGCGTTCGATTTTCCCGTGTGGGAAATGAAGCGTCGCGGAGGGCGGCGCGCTCTTTCCCCCGCCGTCCGGCGGGAAATCCACAAGGAGGCGCTGAACTCCGCGCTCGCGCTGCTGGAAGACGCCGCGCGGGAACGCCCGGACGACGCGCTGCCGTGGGTGCGCGCCGCGCAGATTTCCGCGATCAAGACGGACGTGATCTACGGAGAGCCGGATTACGCCAAGGCCGCCGCCTATTACCGGCTCGCCTGCGGGCGGCCGAACGCGCCGCTTTTCGCCTACGTGCTCTACGCGAAATTCGTCGCGGAACACGTGCCCGGCGAGCGCGGGAACGCCCGCGAGTTTCTCGAAACGCGTCGGGACGCGGCGGGAACGCCCTCTCGCCGCGCGTTCTTCGACGAACTGCTCGATATGGTCGGAAATTGAAAGTCGAGAGCTGAAGGTTTGCACCGGGAAGGCACAGAAGAGAAAGAAGAAAGAAAAAAGAGGAGAGATGAGAGGAAGAATGGATAACGGATAGCGGATGACGGATAATTCCCGCTGAGGTTTTTGAAACACGGATGGAACGGATGAAAACAGATTTCGTTCATCCCCGCGCGGCTTTTCCTTTCTGAAAGGATTTGTTCCTCTAAGCTCTCATCTCCCACCTCTCATCTTTTTTACTGGAAGTAAAAAGAAGTTCTGACGTTTTTTTTATCGGGCGAGGCGAAATCAAGGCGAGAACTCTCAATTTTCAACTCTCAACTTTCAACTATCTGCTGTCGCTCCGTTCAATTATCCGTTGCCGACGACGCGGGAACGGTATTTAATTGCCCGAAAATTTTATTCAAAGGTTCAGTTATGGCAACGATGACACCGATTCAGGAACTCCGCCACAGCGCGGCGCACGTGCTTGCGGCCGCCGTCCTCCGGCTTTTCCCGGAGGCCAAGCTCGACATCGGGCCCGCGACGGACAGCGGGTTTTACTACGATTTCGACCTCGAGCACAAGTTCACGGCGGAAGACCTCGAAAAAATCGAGGCCGAGATGAAGAAGATCGCGAAGGAAAATCAGAAGTTCGAATGCTTCGAGGTCTCCCGCGAAGAAGCCGCCAAGCTGATCGCGGAAACGCCCGCGCTCGCGGAATTCAAGCCCGGACGCCTCGCCGACGTTCCCGAGGGCGAGAAGATCACGTTCTGGCGCAACGGCGAGTTCGTCGATCTCTGCGCGGGGCCGCACGTGCGCTACACGTCGCAGATCAAGGCCGTGAAGCTGCTTTCCGTCGCCGGCGCGTATCACCGCGGCGACGAGAAGAACAAGCAGCTGCAGCGCATCTACGGCACGGCGTTCCCGTCCAAGGCCGAACTCGACGAGTATCTGAACAAGCTCGAAGAGGCGAAGAAGCGCGACCACCGCAAGCTCGGCAAGGAGCTCAGGCTTTTCGCGATCGACGACTCCGTCGGGCAGGGGCTCATTCTCTGGACGCCGCACGGCTCCGTCATCCGCCAGGAGCTGCAGACCTTCATCGGCGAAGAGCTTTTCCGCCAGGGCTACAGCCAGGTGTTCACGCCGAACATCGGCAATCTCGACCTGTTCCGCACTTCGGGGCACTTCCCGTATTACCGTGAATCGCAGTTCACTCCGATCATCGAGCAGGAGCAGATCGACGCGCTCGCGAAGGACGGCAAGACCTGCTCCGATCTTTCCTCGCTGCTCGAATCGGGAACGCTCGACGGCTTCCTGCTCAAGCCGATGAACTGCCCGTTCCACGTCAAGCTCTACGCCTCGCAGCCGCATTCCTACCGCGAGCTGCCCGTGCGTCTCGCGGAGTTCGGCACCGTTTACCGCTGGGAACAGTCCGGCGAGCTGAACGGCCTCACCCGCGTGCGCGGATTCACGCAGGACGACGGACACATCTTCTGCACCGAGGATCAGATTCACCGCGAAGTCTGCTCCTGCCTCGAACTCGTGAACATCATCCTTTCGACGCTCGGCATGAAGGACTATTCCGTCCGCGTCGGTCTGCGCGATCCCGAATCGAGCAAATACATCGGCAAGGACGAGAACTGGGCGAAGGCGGAGGCCGCCTGCCGCGAGGCCGCGGCGACGCTCGGCGTTCCCGTGACCGAGGAGAAGGGCGAAGCCGCGTTCTACGGCCCGAAGATCGACTTCGTCGTGAAGGACGCGCTCGGGCGCGGCTGGCAGCTCGGCACCGTGCAGGTGGACTTCAACCTGCCGGAACGCTTCGACCTGACCTACACGGGAACGGACAACACGCCGCGCCGCCCGGTGATGATTCACCGCGCGCCGTTCGGTTCTCTCGAACGCTTCGTCGGCATTCTCATCGAACATTTCGCGGGAGACTTTCCGACCTGGCTCGCGCCGGAACAGGTGCGCGTGCTTCCGCTGAACGACGGTCTCGTCGGGCACGCTCGCGACGTCGTCGCGCAGCTCCGCCGCCTGCGCATACGCGCGACCGTGGACGAGCACTCCGACAAGCTCGGCGCGAAGATCCGCCGCGCGGAACTGGAAAAGATTCCGCACATGCTCGTCATCGGAGCGAAGGAGATGGAGGCCGGTCTGGTCAACGTGCGTTCCCGCGCGGCGAAGTCGATCGAAGGTTCCTGCACGCTTCAGGAATTCATCGACAAGCTGCTGCCGATGATCCGCGAACGACGTCTGAACGAAAACTTCGGCGCCTGATTTTCTCGGACGCGGGAACGCCTTTTTCGCCGTTCCCGCGTCCGCCCCGTTTTTTTTTCGCCCGATGAAAGCCTACCTCGACCTGCTCCGCCGCGTGCTCGAAACCGGCGAGG
>JBJEVP010000085.1:0-3049 GCA_051884475.1 Candidatus Spyradosoma sp. | reverse complement strand
TAGGGAAAAGGAGCGCGGTGGGAACAGAGTAATGGATAACGGATGGCGGATAATGGATAATTGAGTGTTCAAAGTTTTTGCTTAGGCAAAAACCTAAGTGAGAATTATCCGTTATCCATTATCAATTATCCATTGTTCTTCCTTCTTCCTCTTCTGTTCCTTTCCGGTTCAAACTTTTTTTTTACTTCTATGACTTTCGGTCAGTCATTCGTCATCGAAACGGAGAGTCCGTCCCAGCCGAGTTCGACGTCGGGCGGGAGCGTCGCGGAATCGCGGGCGTAATCGACGCGGAAGGTCATGTGCGTGAAGATCGTGCGCCGGGCGCGGGTCGCGGCGGCGACGTCGAGCGCCTGCGCGAAGCAGAGATGCGTCGGGTGCGGGCGTTGGTGCAGGGCGTCGATCACGAGCACGTCCGCGTCGCGGGCGAGCTCGATCGCCTCGGCGGGAACGTCGCTGCAGTCCGTGTAGTAGGCGAGCTTCGCGCCGGTCGCGCGTTCGGTGAACACCATTCCGAGGGAGACGAATCTCGGGCCGTGGGGAAGAATCGTCGTCTGCACGCGGGTGCCGCAGGGCAGCGTCATTTCGCGCGGCGCGAGCATGGGCTTGAGCGCGACGTATCCCTGCGCGGAGCGTTCCCGCAGGGCGTAGGGGAAAATCGCCTCGACTCGCTCCTTGCCTTCGGGCGTCGTCCACACGGGAACGGCTTCGCCGCCGCGCATTTCGCAGAATCGGCGCAGGTCGTCCATGCCGAGGATGTGGTCGGAGTGTCCGTGCGTGAGGAAGAAATAATCGACCGCGGGAACGCCGAACTCCAGGCAGGCGAGCCGGAACTCCGGTCCCGCGTCGATCTGTATGTGCGCGCCGTCGCATACGAGGTGCGCGCAGGAGCGGTTCCGCCGGTTTTTCGGTTCGGAAAGGTCGAGCCCTTCGTTCGGGTGTCCGATGAGCGGGACGCCCTGAGACGTTCCCGTGCCGAGGAGGAGAAGGTTCATGTCGAAATTCTGTTGTGCGCCGATTATGCACGAGGGAGGCGGCGAGTGGCA
The DNA here is from genome assembly GCA_051884475.1 of Candidatus Spyradosoma sp. Classification (GTDB taxonomy): domain Bacteria; phylum Verrucomicrobiota; class Verrucomicrobiia; order Opitutales; family UBA953; genus Spyradosoma. The sequence goes on along the minus strand of JBJEVP010000085.1, from coordinate 2,006 downwards.
AGAGGACGCTTGGGGGCGCGGACGGGCGGAACTCCCTGAAAATCCGTTCCCGCCGCGCCGTTCGGCGAAATCGGGATTTGATTTCGTTCCCGCGAGCGAATAATTTTTTCCGCGTCATGAAATTCACGAAGATGCACAGCGCCGGGAACGACTACGTTTACGTGAACGGCTTCGAGGAAAAAATCTCCGATTACAACGGACTCGCCGAGGAAATCAGCCATCGGCATTTCGGCGTGGGCTCGGACGGGCTCGTCGTCGTGCTCCCTTCGGAGACCTGCGATTTCCGCATGCGCATGTTCAACTCCGACGGCTCGGAGGCGGAAATGTGCGGGAACGCGTCGTGTTCCATCGGCAAATTCGTTTTCGACAACGGGCTGACGACGAAGCGCGAGTTCACGCTCGAGACGCTCGGCGGCGTCAAGCACATCACGCTGGGCGAGGGCGACGCGATGCGGCGGCAGGTGTCCGTGGACATGGGCGAACCGATTTTCGAAGCGGCGAAGATTCCCGTGGTCGCGCCCGCGTCTCCGGTGATCGACCTGCCGCTCGAAGTCGAGGGGCGGACGTGGCTCGCGACCTGCGTCTCGATGGGCAATCCTCACGCGGTGATCTTCACGGACGGCGTTTCCGAGCTGGACCTGCCGAAGATCGGCCCGAAGTTCGAGCATCATCCGGCGTTCCCGCGCCGCACGAACACGGAGTTCATCGAAGTGCTTTCCCGAGGACATTTCAGAATGCGCGTCTGGGAACGCGGCGCGGGCGAGACGTTCGCCTGCGGCACGGGCGCGTGCGCGTCCGTCGCGGCGGGCGTGCTGAAGAATCTCTGCGACCGCAAGGTGCGCATCGACCTGCTCGGCGGGCGTCTCGACATCGAATGGCGCGAGAGCGACAACCGCCTGCACCTGACCGGCTTCCCCGTGACCGTGTTCACGGGAACGTGGTGAGCCGGAACTTCGGAGGAATGTGATGACGGCGAAAATCATCGTTCTCTGCCTGACCGCGGCGGCGCTGCTCGTCATCGCCGTCGTCGCGTTCGTCGCTTCGTTCCGCGGCGGGAACGGGCCGCGGGAACCGCTCGTGCGCGCCGTGGAAATGCCGGACTGGCTGCGCGAAATCGAGGCGGAGCATCTCGGAAAAGTCTTCGGGAGCGACGAGGAGCGGCTGCGTTTCGCGATTCGGCTCGCCGAGGAGAACGTGCGCCGCGGCACGGGAGGCCCTTTCGGCGCGGCGATTTTCGGTGCGGAGGACGGGCGGCTCGTCGCCGTCGGAGTGAACCGCGTCGTTCCCGCGAATCAGTCGTGGGCGCACGCGGAAATGACGGCGTTCGCCCGGGCGCAGAACCGACTGAAGAATTATTCGCTGAAGGACTGCGTGCTCGCGTCGAGCTGCGAGCCCTGCGCCATGTGCACGGGCGCGACGCCGTGGAGCGGCGTGCGGAAACTGATTTACGGCGCGCCCGGAGACGCGGCGCGCGCGACGGGATTCGACGAGGGCGACAAGACGCCCGACTGGCGCGGCTCCCTCGAAAAGCGCGGCGTGAGAGTCGTCGGCCCGATGCTCGAAAAGGATGCGGAAACGCCTTTCCGTCTCTATCGCGAGACCTCCGGCACGATTTATTGAGCGCAGTTTTTAAAAAAAAGTTTGAACCGGAAAGGAACAGAAGAGGAAGAAGGAAGAATAATGGACAATTGATAATGGATAACTGATAGTTCTCACTGTGTTTTTGCCTAAGCAAAAACTTTGAACGCTCAATTATTCATTATCCGCCATCCGTTATCCATTACTCTGTTCCCACCGCGCTCCTTTTCCCTAAAAGGATTTTTCCCTCTCATCTCTAAGCTCTCATCTCTCCTCTTTTTTCAACGCAAAGGACGCGAAGAAAAACCGCAAAGTTAAAGAAAGTAAAAAAAAGTTTGAACCGGAAAGGAACAGAAGAGGAAGAAGGAAGAATAATGGACAATTGATAATGGATAACTGATAGTTCTCACTGTGTTTTTGCCTAAGCA
>JBJEVP010000084.1:0-3051 GCA_051884475.1 Candidatus Spyradosoma sp. | reverse complement strand
TCAGAGCGCGGCGAAGACTTCGGCGAGCTTCGCGGCGTCCTTGCCGCCGCCCATCGCGAAGTCCGGCTTGCCGCCGCCCTTGCCGCCGAGTCTGCCGCAGAGTTCGGAGACGAGCCTGCCCGCCGCCGTTCCCGCCTTGACCGCGCCGGGAGCGCACGCCGCGACGACGGAGACCTTGTCCGCGCCGAACGCCGCGCCGAGCACGACGACGCCGTTTTCGCCCAGCTTCTTCACGAGCTGCGAAGCGATTTCGCGCAGGTCGTTCGGCGAGCCCGCCGCGGGAACGACCGCCGCCACGCGCCGCGTCGCGCCGGCGTCCTTCGCCGTTTCCGCGAGCGCGTTCGCGAGCTGCGCGAGCTCCTTCTGGCGCACGGCGGCGAGCTGCTTTTCGAGCGCGGATTTTTCTTCCGCGAGCGTCTCGAATTTCTTCTGCAGGTCGGCGACCGGCGTCTTCGTCTTTTCGGAAAGTTTCTTCAGCGTCTGCGTTTCCGCGACGCCGTGCGCGTAGGCCGCCATGCCGGTGAGCGCCTCGATGCGGCGCACGCCCGCGGCGATCGCGCCTTCGGCGACGATGCGGAACTGCCCGAGCTCGCCCGTGGCGCGCACGTGCGTCCCGCCGCAGAGCTCCATCGAATAGCCGTCGAGCGCGCGCGCGTTCCCGCCGACCTGAATGACGCGGACGACGTCGCCGTACTTGTCGCCGAAGAACTGCATGATGTTCGCGTTCTCCTTCGCCTGCTCGTGCGGAATTTCCGTCCACGAGACGGCGTTGTCGGCGAGCACGAGCTCGTTGACGGTGCGCTCGACCTCGGCGACCTGCGCGGGCGTGAGCGCCGCGGAGTTGAAGTCGAAGGTCAGTTTTTCGTCGGAGACGAAGGAGCCCTTCTGCGAAACGTCCTTGCCGACGACGCTGTGCAGCGCGTAGTGCAGCAGGTGCGTCGCGGTGTGGTTGCGCTCGATGGCGCGGCGGCGTTTTTCGTCCACGACGACGGTCGCCTTGGCGCCGACGGGCGGCGGTTCGTCGCCTTCGACGAAGTGCAGGAAGACGTTCCCGCTCTTCTGCGTGTTGACGATCTTCCAGGCGCGGCCGCGCGCGGAGAGCGTTCCCGTGTCGCCGACCTGGCCGCCCATTTCGGCGTAGCAGGGCGTGCGGTCGAGCACGACGGCGAGCTTGCCCTTGCTGTCCACGATTTCGAGAATCGTCGCCTCGGCGGAAAGCGTCTCGTAGCCGAGGAACTGCGTCGCGTCCTTGGTCTCGATTTCGGAAAGGGTGACGATCTGCTTTTTCTGCGCGGCGCGGGCGCGTTCGCGCTGCTCGGTCATCAGGGCTTCGAACGCCTTTTCGTCCACGGAATAACCGCGTTCGCGCGCCATGAGGTCGGTGAGGTCGAGCGGGAACCCGTAGGTGTCGTAGAGCAGGAAGGCGGCTTCGCCGTTGAAGACTTCGGCGAGCTCGGCGCTCACGGTGAGGAAGTTGGCGAGCGTGCCGCGGAAGTTCGCGAGCGCGTCCTTGTCCTCGGGCGCGGCGACGAGCGCGTGCGCGGTCGTGTAGAGCGCCTTCGTGTCGGAGCGCGTGAAGATGCGGCGCGCGAGGTCGGTGTTCACGGGCGTCTCGAACTTGACGATGCTCTTCGCGATGACGGCGACGAGGTGGTCGGCGATCTGCGCGAGCGCGGCGTTCCCGTCCTTCAGCGCTTCTTCGGAAAGGCGCATGGCGTCGACGACGCGCGCGCGGAGATTTTTCGCGGCGTTCTTGAGGGAGATGATTTCCTCGAAAATCGTCAGCCCGGCGTCGAGCGTCTTGTTGAAGGCCTCCTCCTCGACGCGGATCGTGTCGCGCACGGCGTCGCGGCGGGAACGGATTTCGGGGAACACGTCGCCCATCGTCTCCGCGAGCACGTCCACGAGCTTGTAGAAGAACGGCTCCCTGAAGCCGAGCGTGCGCCCGTAGCGGACGGCGCGGCGCAGAATGCGGCGCAGGACGTAGTTGCGGTCGCTGTTGCCGGGCGCGATGCCGTCGGCGACGGCGAAGGAAAGCGTGCGGATGTGGTCGGCGATGACGCGGAAGGCGACGTCGGTCTTCTCCTGCTCGGTCGCGCCCTGCGTTCCCGCGGCGGGCAGCGTGGAGCCGTATTTCCTGCCGGAAAGCTTTTCGATTTCACGGAAGATCGGCGCGAAAACGTCCGTCTCGTAGTTGGAGATGACGCCCGTGAAGTCGGTGAAGTTCTTCGTGCACTGAATGATGCTCGTCGCGCGCTCGAAGCCCATGCCGGTGTCGACGTTCTTCGCGGGAAGCGGCGAGAACGTGCCGTCGGGATTCGCGTTGAACTCCATGAAGACGAGATTCCAGATTTCGATGCACAGCGGCGAGCCCTTGTTGACGAGCGCGCCCGCGGTGTCGCCGTCCGGCGTGAGGTCCATGTGGATTTCCGAGCACGGACCGCACGGCCCCGTGTCGCCCATCATCCAGAAATTGTCCTTCTTGTTGCCGTTGACGATGTGCACCTTCGGATCGAGCCCGGCGGCGACGAAAAGCTTTTCCCAGGCGTCGTACGCCTCCTGGTCGAACGCGGCGGGATCGCCCTTGGACTTGTCCGGGCAATAGACGGTCGCGTAGAGGCGCTCCTTCGGGAATTTCCAGACTTCGGTGATGAGCTCCCACGCCCACGAAATCGCCTCCTTCTTGAAGTAGTCGCCGTAGGACCAGTTGCCGAGCATCTCGAAGAACGTGTGGTGATACGTGTCCATGCCGACGTCCTCGAGGTCGTTGTGCTTGCCGCCCGCGCGGATGCACTTCTGCGTGTCGGCGGCGCGGTGCGTCGGGTACGGGCACGGAATCTGCCCGAGGAAGATCGGCACGAACTGGTTCATTCCCGCGTTCGTGAAAAGCAGGTTCGGCGAGTCCGGCAGCAGGCTGGACGAAGGCACGATCTTGTGCTCCTTCGATTTGAAGAAATCAAGAAAGGACTGGCGGATTTCTGAGGATGTCATGACGGAAAAATGTAAGGAGACATTTCACTCTTTGCCGCTCCCCGCGTAAAGCGCGAAATT
>JBJEVP010000083.1:6456-12067 GCA_051884475.1 Candidatus Spyradosoma sp. | reverse complement strand
ATCGGACATGCCGTGAAGTGAAAGGCGGAAACCGGAAAATGGAAAGCGGAAAATGAATCCGACGGGAGGGGCTTCGGGCGGATCAGAATTTGACTCCGGCCTGAAGCGTGAACTCGACGGTCGGGTCGGCGGTGAATTTTTCGTCGGTGTCGTGTCCGTCGCGGTAGAGACGATATTTGTCCCAGGCGAGCAGCGTGACGCCGGCGCTGACGAAGAAGTTCTCCGTGAGGTTCCACGTTCCCGTCAGGCTCACGGGAACGCGCTGTTCGTAGTAGGCGCCGCGTTCTCCGAAATAAGGCGAGGCGGCGTCGCGCTCGGTCTCGACGGCGAACGCCGAGGTGCGGTAGCTGACGGAGAGGTCGAGCAGGAAGGAGTCGTCTCCGTTCACGTCCCAGGTGAGCGAAAGCCCGTTGAGCATGCGCAGATTCAGATTTTCGGAAATGCTCCAGTCGAACGAGAGAAACGGGTAGAGGAACCAGCGTTCCCGGTCGAAGCGGTAAAGCGCGGACAGCCCGAACGTGACGGAGGTGCTTTCGGAAAAATACTGTTTCGCGCCGAGCGCGGCGAAACCGCCGAAGCCCTTGGACAGCGCGGCGCGGTCTTCCGCCGCCGCCGTGAACGAGGCGACGCCGACGAGCGCGAACCCCGTCTTCGGGTTGATCAGCTCCTGATACGTGGTCGCGCTGAAGGCGTCCGTGTGCCTGAACGGGGAGGCGTGTCCGCCGGAAAAGCGGTAGTCCGTGCGCAGCCAGTCGGCGGTCGTGAGCGCGATGCGCGTTTTTTCCGGATGCACGTAGCGCCAGGAGAATCCCGAGCCGCAGCTCGACGAGGCCAGCTTTCCGCCGTCGGAGAGCGAGGAGGGCAGGCGCTGCGCGTAGAGCGCGTAGAACGGCGTGATCAGGTGTTCCCGCACGCGGACCGCCGAGCGCGCCGGCGTGTAGATTTTTTTCCCGGAGCTGTCTCCGGGAGCGCTGATCTGGAGAAAATCGCCGCCGTCCCCGTCGGCGAAAAGCGTTCCCGCCGCCGTCGCCGAAACGGCCGTGACCGCCAGAATTTTTTTCAAGAGCTTCATGCTGGAAAAAAGTTCGGGCGATGAAACGCGAAAAGCGTTCCCGTGGCAAGTCTGTTTTTGAACGGCTGTTTGATTTTTTTTTGCTTCCGCTCCGTTTCCGTTCGCCCTCACCCGACGTCGACGGGATCGACGTCGAGCAGATCGACGACCGTTTCCGGGAACGGGAACGCCCGCCGCAGTTCCGCGAGACGCGAGGAGACGCGGACGACGTTTTCGCAGAAATACCAGACGTGAAAGCGGTAGTTGTCCTGGATTTTCTCGGTCGGGCAGGGCGCGGGACCGCGGATTTCGCAGAGTCCGGGAGCGGCGTTCTCGAGAAATTCCGCCCAGCGGTCGGCGGTTTCCTCGACGAGCGCGGCGTCGTTCCCGCGGAAGAGGTGGCGTATGACGTGCCTCAGCGGCGGGTAGCCGAATTCTTTGCGCCGCTCGAGCTCGTCTTCGAGAAAATCGTCGAAATCCGCGCGTTTCGCGAACTGAATCGGCGCGGCGGAGGGCGTGAAGGTCTGCACGAGGACTTCGCCTTCGAGGTCGCCGCGTCCGGCCCGCCCGGCGACTTGCACGAGGAGCTGAAACGTGCGTTCCGCCGCGCGGAAGTCGGGCACGTGCAGGGAAAGATCGGCGTCGAGAATGGCCGCGAGCGTGACGCGCGGGAAATCCAGTCCTTTGGCGATCATCTGCGTGCCGAGAAGAATGTCGATCCTGCCCGCGCGGAAATCGCCGAGGATTCTGCGGAATTCGTTCTTCTTCGCCATCGTGTCGGCGTCGAGGCGCACGGAGACGGCGTCGGGGAAGAGCTGCGCGAGAATCTCCTCCGCGCGCTGCGTGCCGAAGCCGCGCCTGCGGATGTTCGCCGAGCCGCATGCGGGGCAGCGCGTCGCCGCGGGTTCGACGTGGTCGCAGAGGTGGCAGCGCAGCGTTTCCTCCGCGCGGTGGTAGGTCAGCGGGGCGGAGCAGTGCGGGCAGGTGACGACGTGCCCGCAGTCCGGACATATCATCGCGCGCGAGTAGCCGCGGCGGTTCAGGAAAAGAATGCTCTGTTCGCGGCGTTCGAGGCGCTTCCGAAGCGCGTCCACGAGCGGGCGGGAGAACGTCGTCTGCCCGCTCGCGTGAAGGATTTCCCGGCGCATGTCGATGATCTTCATCGGCGGGAACGCGCGGTCGTCCACGCGTTTTTCGATGCGGTTCAGCACGTATTTGCCGACGCGGGCGTTGCAGAAGCTTTCGAGCGAGGGCGTCGCCGAGCCGAGCACGCAGACGGCGCCGCAGAGCTTCGCGCGGAAGACGGCGACGTCGCGCCCGTGGTAGAAAGGCGTCTCCGACTGCTTGAAGGACGGCTCGTGCTCCTCGTCCACGACGATGAGGCGCAGATTCTTCAGCGGCGCGAAGATCGCCGAGCGCGCGCCGACGAGCAGGCGGGCGTTCCCGCGCGCCATCGCCAGCCACGCGTCGTAGCGTTCGCCCGAGGAAAGATTGCTGTGCCAGACGACGATCTGCGTCGCGCAGTCCGCGAGGCGGGAACGCAGCCGTTCGACCGTCTGCGGCGTGAGCGCGACTTCGGGAACGAGGAAGATCGCGCTCCCGCCTTCGGCGAGCACGCGGCGTATCGCGCCGATGTAGACTTCGGTCTTGCCCGAGCCGGTCACGCCGTGGAGCAGGTGCGTGCGGAAGGCGCGGGCGTCGAGGCTCGCGGAAATCGAGGCGAGCGCGTTTCTCTGTTCCTCGTTCAGAACGGGCGGGAGGGCGGCGACGGCGTTCCCGCGGGCGCCGCCCTCGAAATCGTCGTCGTAGGCGAGACGGGATTTCGTGAGCACGTTCTCCTCGGCGATTCCCGCGAGAATCAGCGCGTCGATCACGCCCGGGGAAAACGGCAGCGCCGCGCGCGGAACGCCGGAAAAACCGCCGGGAGAAGCGGCGCTCTTGTCGCTTCCGCCGGAGGGCGTTGCATCAGGAAGAGTTGCGGTCTCTCGCGTCGCTTCTCCCGGCGCTTCCGAAAGAAACTCGTAGAGCGCGGCCTGCTTCTTCGCGCGGCGGCGGAGTCTTTCGAGCTCTTCGGGCGAAAGCCTCCGAGCGAGCGAGACGCGCTTTTCCGTGACGGGGCGCACGCCGCGCCGGACCGTGCCCGGGAGTATCGTCTGGAGCACGCTGTTGAACGGGGCGGCGTAGTAGGCGGAAATCCATTCGCAGAGCCGCATCGCGTCCGGCGTGAGCACGGGAACGTCGCAGCGGGATTCGAGCACGTCGCGGACCTTTTTCGCCCAGGCGGCGGCGGGAACGACGTCCGTTTTCCAGACGACGCCGAACGCCACGCGCGCGCCGAGCGGCACGCGGACGAGCGACCCGAGTCCGACCGTTCCCGCGAGCGCGGCGGGAACGCGGTACGTGTAGGCGCGTCCGCCCCCGTCGAAAGGCATCACTTCGACGAACACGCCGCCGGAACCGCCCTTCGGCGCCTCGGAAACTGTTTCCGGAAACCAGTCCATCACGGGGAAAAATGAAAATCCGCCCTCCGCCCGCTGGCAAATTGAAAAAAAATCCCCGGCTTTTCTCCGAAAATCGTTCCCGCGGGTCGTGAACAAGGTGTGAACAACCTGTGGAAAACTTTCGCAGAAATTGCTTTACACGGGAGTTTTCGGCTAAAACAAGGGGGTCGCGGGAGCAGATGTCTTTACCGAATCTTTGCAAGCTCTAAACAAAAAAACTTATTTACACGGAATTGTGAACAGCGTGTCCGTAACTTCCCCTTGCGGAAAAACATGCCGCGGAGCAGACTGACCCTCACATTTCGCTTCGGCGGGTCCCCGAAAAACGGGAACGCCTCCGGACGCTCGGAACATCCATGAAAAACATTACGCAAACCCTTTATTCATCGCATTCGCGCGGGAACGTCCCCGTGCCGGAAGGGCGCGCGTCCTCGGGGGCCGGAGCTCCCGAATCCGCTTCGGAAGCCGTTTCCGGGCTTTGTTCTTGCGGCCGTCGCGAAATGTGAATAACCCATCGAATCCCAATTTTCATGTCCGTTTTAATGATCAATCATCAAGAGATCTGGAACTCCGCGCGGGAAGAACTTCGCCGCAGCGGCTGCATTTCCGCCTCCGAATTTAAGCTCCGCATCGAAAATATTCACATTCGCGAGTCGGAGGACGGCGTTCTGACCCTCGTCGCGCCTTCCGTTTTTGACGCCATCCTGCTTCAGGACAACTACGAGAAGGACATCGCGAAGGCGCTTTTCAACGCCGCGGGAACGCAGGTCCCCTTCCGCATCGTCGAGCCCGAGGAGGGCGAGACCGCCGCCGCGGCCGCGGAGGCGCCGTCGTCTTCGGCCCCGTCGCTCTTTTCGGCGGGCGTTCCCGCGCCGCGCCCCGCCGTCGCGCGCCCGGCCTCGATCGACAGCCGCTACACCTTCGAGAACTTCGTGGTCAGCCCGCAGAACGAAATGGCCTTCAGCGCCGCGATGAACGTCGCGACGAATCCCAAGGAGACCGCCTACAATCCGATTTTCCTCTACGGACCGACGGGCGTGGGCAAGACGCACCTCATGCACGCCATCGCGAACAAGATTTTCGACGACCGCCAGGCCAAGGGACTCACGCCCTACAAAATCGTTTACGTCACGAGCGAAGCCTTCACGAACGACTTCCTCAACACCGTGCTGCGCGAGAAGAACCATCTCGAATTTCATCGCCGCTACCGCGAGGCGGACGTGCTCCTGATCGACGACATTCAGTTCTTTTCCGGCAAGGCGCAGACGCAGGAAGCCTTCTTCCACGCCTTCAACGACCTCATCACGCGCCGCAGCCAGGTGATTCTGACCAGCGACCGCCCCGCGAACGACATCGCCGGGCTCGAAGACCGCCTCGTCTCCCGTTTTCAGAGCGGGCTTTCCGCCGACATTCAGCCGCCGACGCTCGAGACGCGGCTCGCCATCCTGCGGCAGAAGGCGGACGAACGCCGCTTCGACCACGCGCGCTATCCGGGCGTGCTCGAGTTCGTCGCCGAAAACATTTCCCACAGCGTCCGGGACCTCGAGGGCGCGGTCAACACGCTCACGGCCTTCGTGAACGTGCGCAAGGCCGCGACGCTCCCGATCGCCACCGTCGAGCAGCTGCTGCAGAGCCTCATCATCAAGAACCACACGAGGCGCGTGGACGTCGAAATCATTCAGCACCGAGTCGCCGAGTACTACAAGGTGCCCGAGGCGAAAATGAAGATGCGGGACCGCACGGCCGCCGTCGCCTTCGCGCGGCAGGTCGCGATGTATCTCTGCAGCGAACTCACGGACATGAAGCTCGTCGCCATCGGCGAGGCGTTCGGCGGGCGCGACCACGGCACCGTCATTCACGCGAAAAAGACCATCAAGGACCGCATGGACGTGGACGCGGACGTCAAGCGCGACGTCGAATTTCTGAAGAAACAGATTTCCGGCTACCGCTCGTGAGCCGATTTTTGACCGAAAGTCATAGAAGTTGAGATAAGTGTAAGAAGAAGAACCCCGGGCTTCCGCCCGGGGTTTCCTTTTGCGGGAACGTCGCGGCGGCGAAG
>JBJEVP010000083.1:0-6356 GCA_051884475.1 Candidatus Spyradosoma sp. | reverse complement strand
GAACCCCGGGCTTCCGCCCGGGGTTTCCTTTTGCGGGAACGTCGCGGCGGCGAAGGGACAAAAATCTGTGTTCATCTGTGAAATCCGTGTCTGAAAAAAGAAGAGTGCGGAGCGACGAATAACGAGCAGTGAATAATTGCTAACGGATAATTCTCACTTAGGTTTTCGCCTGAGCAAAAACTTTGAACTCTCAACTTTCAATTTTCAACTATCCTCTATCCGTTATCCATTACTCTATTCCCGCCGCGCGAATCTTTCCCCTAAAAGGATTCTTTCCTCTCATCTCTAAGCCCTCATCTCTCATCTTTCTTTTCAAACGCGAAGAACGCAAAGAAGACCGCGAAGTTAAAGGAAGTTAAAGCAAGGGCTTTGGGGACAAAAATCTGTGTTCATCTGTGAAATCCGTGTCTGAAAAAAGAAGAGTGCGGAGCAATGAATAACGAGCAGTGAATAATTGCTAACGGATAATTCTCACTCAGGTTTTTGCCTAAGCAAAAACTCTCAACTTTCAACTTTCAATTTTCAACTATCTGCTATCCATTACTCTATTCCCGCCGCGCGAATCTTTCCCCTAAAAGGATTTTTTCCTCTCATCTCTAAGCCATCATCTCTCATCTTTCTTTTCAAACGCGAAGAACGCAAGGAAGACCGCGAAGTTAAAGGAAGTTAAAGAAAGGGCTTTGGGGACAAAAATCTGTGTTCATCTGTGAAATCCGTGTCTGAAAAAAGAAGAGTGCGGAGCGACGAATAACGAGCAGTGAATAATTGATAACGGATAATTCGCACTTAGGTTTTCGCCTGAGCAAAAACTCTCAACTCTCAACTTTCAATTTTCAACTATCTGCTATCCATTACTCCATTCCTGTCGCGCGAATCTTTCCCCTAAAAGGATTCTTCCCTCTCATCTCTAAGCCCTCATCCCTCCTCCTTTCTTCACCGGAAGTCAGGTAAGCAAAAAGAAATTTTCCGTTCCCTCCGTTTTTCTGTGGTCAACCTCCGCGGGAACGTGTAAATTCTGCGCCTTTAATTTTCAGTGAAATCCATTTACCCGAAAAAATCGATGAACAGATTCAGACATTTCGCGGCGGCGTTCGCCGCGGCGGCGCTCGCGCCTTTCGTTTTCGCGGATGAAGCGGCTCCCGTTCCCGTCGCCGCGCCGGTGGAAAGCGTTCCCGCGGAGGCGGCTCCGGCGGCGGGCGTTCCCGCGGAGGCTCCCAAAAAGGAATTGAGCGAAACGCAGAAGAAGCAGCTCGAAATCCGTCTCGTCAACGCCCGGAAGGCGAAGATCGACGCCGAAATGGCGCTCGCCAAGGCCCGCCTCGCGGAGGAACTCGCGCCCCGCAACGCGGCGCGCGCGCGTCTCGAAGCGGAAACCGCGCTGCGCAACGCGCGCACGGCGGCGAAGCTCGCCGACACCGACGCGGCGAAGAGGAAGCTCGATTCGGAGGCCGCGCGCGACAAGGCGCGCGACGATCTGGCCGCGCTCGAACGCGAGAGCCGGCTGCGCGCGCAGGAGCTCGACCTGAAGATTTCCCGGCTCGAGCAGGAGCTCGAACTCGCCCGCTACGCCCGGGACATCGCCCGCGTGAAGGCGACGGAGACGCTCCGCGGACTCGTTCCCGCGGCGGCTTCGGAGTACGTGTACCGCAAGGACCCGGTCGAGGACGGCAAGCTCTTCATCTCCGACCGCCGGATCGCGTTCAACGGCGTCGTGACGCCGGAGCTCGCCGAATACGTCTGCTCGCGCATCTATTTCTACAACAACCGCAGCACGGAATATCCGATCTTCATCGTGATCGACAGTTCGCCGGGCGGAAGCGTCGCCGCGGGCTACCAGATTCTGAAGGCGATGGAGAGCAGCAAGGCTCCGGTGTACGTCGTCGTCAAGAGCTACGCGGCCTCGATGGCGGCGATGATCACGACGCTCGCCGAGCGTTCGTTCTGCTATCCGGGAACGGTCGTGCTCCAGCATCAGCCGTCCTCGGGCATGAAGGGCAATCTCACGCAGATGCGCGAATCGCTCGAACAGACCACGCGCTGGACGCGCAACATCAACGACGTGCTCGCGAAGAAGATCGGCATGACCTACGAGGAATACGTCGCGGAGATGTACAGACACAATTCGCGCGGCGACTGGTCGGAGTTCGGCGAAGGCGCGAAGAAGTGGAAGTGGGTGACCGACGTCGTCGACACGATGGAGGAAGCGGGAGTGGTCCGCAAAAGCGACGACAAGGCGGGAGCGCCCTCGGCCTTCGGCGAATACCGCTTCGACGAGCGGGGCAAGCCCTACGTCGAGCTCCCGACGCTTCCCGCGGGCGACGCGTGGATGATCTACGATCCGGAGAACCGCTACCGCGTCGGGGCGTGAACTTTTTTTGAAAAAAAACTTTTTGAAGAAGACGAAAATGAATTTTGAAAAGAAAATCTTCACGCGTTCCGCTCTGGTTTCGGCGGCGCTGATGTTCGCCGGCTGCGCGGCGGGAACGCCCTCCGTCTCCGCGGACGAATCCGGCGTTCCCGCGCCCGAAACGGCGGCGGAGACCGTCTCCGCGCCCGTTCCCGTCGAGACGCCCGCCGCCGCGCCCGTTCCCGCCGAGCTTTCTCCCGACGAAGTCGCCGAGGAGATCAGGAAGCTCTCCGAGGAGACCGAGAAAATCCTGGTCGAAAAGAATCTCATCGAATCCCGGCTCGGTCTCGCTTCGTCCGAGTTCGAAAAACGGGGCGCGGCGCTCGCGCTCGAAAAGATGCGTCTCGACGCCGAACGCGCCGAACGCGCCGCGAAGCTCGCCGAGGAAATCGCGGGCATCGAGGAGGAACGCACGGAGCTGGAACGCCGCCTCGCGCTCGAGACGGCCCGCGTCTCCGCCCGCTTCCGCGAAAAGCAGAATCGGCTCGCGTCGCTCGAACTCGAATCGCGCGAGATGCAGGCGAAAATGAACGCCGACGCCATGGACGCGAAATTCGCCGTCGCCGTCGCGGAAAAGAAGGAGCAGCTCGGCAGGATCGCTCCCGCCGCCGCGCAGACGCCGCGCTATCTCAAGGAGCCGCTGGTGGACGGCACGCTCTACGTTTCCGACCGCCGCGTGCCGCTGAACGGTCCGATCACGGACGCGCTCGCGAGAACGGTCTGCGAACGCCTTTATTTTTACGACAATCAGAACTCGGAATATCCGATCTTCATCGTGATCGACAATTCGCCCGGCGGGAGCGTCGCGGCGGGGTATCAGATTCAGCGCGCGATGCGCAGCTGCAAGTCGCCGGTGTACGTCGTGGTCAAGGGATTCGCGGCGTCGATGGCGGCGGTCATCACGACGACGGCGGAGCGCTCGTTCTGCTACGCGAACACGCTGATTCTCCACCACCAGGTGTCCAGCAACGTGCAGGGCAACCTGACGGTGATGCGGGAAGGCGTCGCCGAGACCGGCCTTTGGTACGAGCGTTTCGCCGCGCCCGTCGCCGAAAAGATGGGGATTTCCCTCGAGGAGTTCACGAAGCAGATGTACGCGCACAATTCCGACGGTGACTGGCAGGAGACGGGAACGCGCGCGGCGGAGCTGAAGTGGGTGGACCACGTCGTCTCCCGCGTCGAGGAGACCGGAATCATCTCCATCGCCGAATCCTCGCCGAAGCTTTCGCAGGCTTCGTCCGGCGGGAACGGCCTTGAAGAGCGCACCGACGCGCAGGGCCGGCGCTTCGTCGAACTTCCCGTGCTCGAAAATCCGTTCGACTTCTGGGCGATTTACGACAGGAACGGTTATTACCGCGCGCGCTGATTCATCTTTTCTCGCCGGCGCTTCCGCGCGGGAACGCCGGCCGGACGCAATCATCTTCTAAAGACAAAAAAATATGGAATTTTCGCAACTGGGACTGCCGGAGAATCTTCTCTCGACCATCGAAAAAATCGGCTACAAGACGCCGACTCCGATTCAGGAGAAAGCCGTTCCCGTGGCTCTGGAAGGGCGGGACGTCATCGGCGCCGCGCAGACGGGAACGGGAAAGACCGCCGCCTACGCGCTCCCGACGCTCGCGCGCCTGGGCGCTCCGCAGGGCAAACCGCGCTGCCTCGTGCTCGTGCCGACGCGCGAGCTCGCCATGCAGGTGGACGAAGCCTTCCGCACGTTCAGCGAGAACACGGCGGACAAGATCGCGCTGCTCTACGGCGGCGTGCGCTACGACCAGCAGGTGAAGGCGCTCCGCGAGGGCGCGGAAATCGTCGTCGCCACGCCGGGCCGTCTCATCGACCTGCGGCGCCAGCGCTATCTCGATCTTTCCGCGATCGAAGTGCTCGTGCTCGACGAGGTGGACCGCATGCTCGACATGGGCTTCATCGAGGACGTTTCCAACATCATACGCATGTGCCCGAAGGAGCGGCAGACGCTGCTTTTCTCCGCCACGGTGAACAAGACCATCCGCGAAATCGCGGACTGGGCCCTGCGCGATCCCGTCGAGATCGACGTGCGCACGGGAGCGATCACCGCGGACACGATTTCGCACGCGCTTTATCCCGTCGCGGGATATCAGAAATACGATCTGCTGCTCGCGCTGCTCGAGCGCACGCAGTACCGCAGCGTGATCGTCTTCACGCGCACGAAGCGCGACGCCGACCGCATCACCGAATGGCTCGAGGCGAACGACATCGCCGTCGCCACGATGCACGCGGACCGCACGCAGAAGGAGCGCGTCGAGGCGCTCGGCGGTTTCAAGACCGGAAAATACAGCGTGCTCGTCGCCACGGACATCGCTTCCCGCGGGCTCGACATTTCCGGCGTCTCCCACGTCATCAACTACAACGTTCCCGAGCATCCCGAGGATTACGTGCACCGCATCGGGCGCACGGGACGCGCGGGCGACGAGGGCGAGGCGTTCACGCTGTTTTCTCCCGACGAGCTGCTGCAGCTGCAGGCGATCGAACGGCTCATCGGCAAGCCCATCGAACGCAAGAAGCTCGAAGGCTTCAACTACCGCACGGAACCGCTCATGCTCATGCCGGGAAGCGCGGGCGCGGCGCGTCCCCGCCGCCGCAACCGATGACGATTTTCGCGTTCGAGAGCTCCTGCGACGAGTCCGCGCTCGCCGTCTTCGATTCCGAAAAAGGCGTGCGCGCCGAACTCGTGAACACGCAGGTCGCGCTGCACGGGCAGTTCGGCGGCGTCGTTCCCGACCTCGCTTCGCGGGAACACCTCGCGAATTTTCCCGCGCTGCTGCAGGACGTCGCCTCGCGCGTCTCGCCTTCGGAAATCGACGCGGTCGCCGTGACCCGCGGGCCGGGGCTCGCGGGCTGCCTCGCGCTCGGAATCGCCTACGCGCGCTCCGTCGCCGCCGCCTGGAACAAGCCTCTGCTCGCCGTCAACCATCTGCGCGGACATCTTTTTTCTCCGTTCATTCCCGTGCATGAGGAGTCGCCGGCGGACTTCGCGCGCCGCCGCGCGGCTCTGTTTCCGCACCTCGGCCTGGTCGTCTCCGGCGGGAACACGCTGCTCGTCGCCGTGGACGCCGACTGCCGGACGGAAGTGCTCGCCCGCACCGTGGACGACGCGGCGGGAGAGGCCTTCGACAAGGGCGCGAAGCTGCTCGGAATGCCTTATCCCGGCGGCGCCCTGATCGAAAAGAACGCGCGCCTCGCGCGTTCCCGCGGCGCGTTCGCGTTCCCGCGCGGAGAAAATCTGCGGAAGGGCGACCGGTTCAGTTTTTCCGGGCTGAAGACGAGCCTGCGCTATCGGCTCGAAAAAATGTCCGACGATGAGCTCGCCGCCGCGCTCCCGGAAATCTGCGCGGATTATCAGGACGCGATCGTCGCGCAGCTCGCGGGCAAAGTCTCTGCCGTGCTGCGGGAACGCCGCTTCGCGAGCGTGGGACTCTCCGGCGGAGTCTCCAACAACGGCGTGCTCCGCGCCGCGTTTTCGGAAATCGCGGCGAAGCGCCGGATTCCGCTTCTCGTCGCGCATCCGAAGCACACGGGAGACAACGCCGCGATGATCGCCTTCGCCGCCTGGTTCGACGCGCGCATGCCGGCCCCCGTTCCCGCGCTCCCGATCACCTTCGAGCCTTCGCTCACGATCGAGAACTGAAAAGCGGGAATTTCCCCGGAGGCGGAATCGCTCTCGGCGCAGGATTTTGATCCCGCGAAAACTTGGGGCGGGGACGTCCGCGTCTGCGTCGCGCGGGAACGTTCCCGCGCGATTCGCGCTTTTTTCAAAAAGGCTTGCCAACCGTTTTTTTTTTGCAAAATGAAATTCAGAAATTGAGACGAACTTTTGTGGAGACGTCCGCAGTCCCGATTTCCTCATTTCAACAAAGCAAAAATCATGAAAAACATCATTGCTGTTACCACACTCCTCGCCGCGGGAACGCTTTTC
>JBJEVP010000082.1:0-3077 GCA_051884475.1 Candidatus Spyradosoma sp. | reverse complement strand
TCGTTCCCGTGACGCACGATTTTCTGCGCGCGAACTTCCGCCGCGCGGCGTTCGCGCGTTCTCGCGGCGGAGACGTGGACGTCTCCGCTCCCATGTGCGACGCGAAGCGCGCGCTTGGGGAACGCGCCGCGCGTCGGCCGTGCCTGAAAGGCGCAACTTCCACCTGTTCATTATTCACTGTCCGCTATTCACTGATCTATTCCCGTCGCGCGAATCTCTCCTCTCAAAGGATCTGTTCCACTAAGCTCTAAGCCCTCATCTCTCCTCTTTTCTTCGACGCGAAGAAGGCAGAGAAGACCGCGAAGTTATGGGGAAAGCGTTCTCGCCGGCGCGGCGATTTTTTTTCGTAAGGCCGCGAGAAAACGCTTGCGGGGATTTGTTTTTTTTTGGTAGAAACGGACTTAGGAAATGAGACGGTTTCGGAGCGCTCCGCTTCGCTCCCGTTTCTTTCTCCGAAAATCACCCTAAAAAAGACATGAACATGAAAAACATCATACCCATCACAACGCTTCTCGTCGCGGGAACGGCTTTCGCGAACGCGGCGCTTTCTTCGGAAACATCGTGGGAAAACGTTCCTTCGTCCGCCGTGTCGGGGTCGAACATCGCGACATGGACGACCAGCGACAGCGCCTTAATTTGGAACACCGCCTGGAGCGTCGCGCTCACCGTCGATAAAGACGCGCTCGGCACGTCGAATCTCACGCTCTTGGCGATGACACCAAAGTGCTATCAGACCACTACATCTGGCACTTATTCGAATCAGAAGAATTTCGACGGCTTCACCGGCATCACGTACGACTACAATTCTTCCGGGTCGACGCTGTCGATTGAATTCTTTGGAACCACCGGCACTGCTTCGTCCGCATTCTCGTCTCTGTCGGCGACGGAAAATCTGACGTTCGTTCTGTCCAAAACGGCGCCGACAAATAATAAATCGAATCTGGTTCTGAATGTTTACGGGGACGAAAATTTCGACACCGCCTTGACGACCGTAACGCTGTCGGACATCGCGAGTAATTACACTACTTATTCCGGAACCTTGTTGGAATTCGGCGGTCTTGGAGGAATTTCTACGGAGACACAAACCAATGCCGGATTCTATTCGAACAATGCCGGAGCCTTTACGTTGAAGGCGGCTTCGTATTGGACCGGCGGGAACGTCGACTCCACGGCGCTCTCCGCGTATTACGCCGCGATCGTTCCCGAGCCGTCGGCGTTCGGGCTGCTCGCGGGCGTCGGAGCGCTGGCGTTGGTCGCCGCGCGTCGCCGTCGCTCGAAGAAGGCCTGATTCTTCGGAAAAGAGCGTTCCCGCGAGGAGCAGGTTTGCCCGGCGGGAACGCTTTTCTTTTTCAGACGACACCAACCCCCGATTACCCCTAAAATGAAAACCGGAATCTTCATCGCCGCGGCGCTGTTCGCGGCTTCGGCATTGCCGATCGTTCCCGCGGGCGCGGAGACGCCCGATATCGGCGACATCGTGTTCGTCGGCGACTCCATCACGCAGGCGAACGGCACGGACGCCGTTTCCTACCGCTATTCGCTCTGGAAGCATTTCGTCGATTCCGGCGTCGCGTATTCGCCCGTCGGTTCGATGACGATTTATCAGAACGGCTCTTCGACCTCGAGTCTCGTTTCGACCTACCTCGGACAGACTTTCGACAACACGAACGAGGGGCATTTCGGCTGGGACGTCGCGTGGGTCGTCAGCGGGGAATCTCAGGGAAGCCGTCCAAACACGGGGCAGAATACGGGCGGACTCGCGGACTGGATAGCGACTTATTCGAACGCGCCGGAGACGGCGACGATTCTCATGGGCGTGAACGACCTTTCGCGCGCCGGCCCCGCGTATTCCCTTGAAACCATTCTCGCGAACACGAAAAGCGTCGTCGAGACGCTGCAGGCGAATTCGCCGGGCATCACGGTGCACGTTTTTTCGGTGCTTCCCTCGGCGCAGGCCTCGTGGGGAAGCGGGCGTTCTCCGCGCGCGGCCTGCGCGGAATACGACGCGCTGCTGAAGGCGGCGGTGGAATCCGGCGCGTGGAACACGGAAACTTCCGTCGTGCTGTATCACGACATCACGGCGGGCTTCGATCCGACGAGCGGCGTGCATACTTACGACGCGCTGCATCCGAAGGCGCAGGGCGAACTGATCGTCGCCGCGAACATGGCGCGCGCGCTCGGTCTGGAACAGCGCACGGCGGGACTGACGCGCCGCGGGAACGCCGCGCTCGCGTCGCAGGCGAGTTTCGGGAATGCGTCGGGCGGGAACGGCGTCGTCGCCCGCGTGACGGGCGGGCAGAGCGCGGCGGAGTTTTCGAACACGTCCGAATATTGGACGGTGAACGACGCGGGGCACATCGTCGTGAATTCGCCGCTTTCCGGCGGAACCGACCTGCGCACGACGTGGGGCGGCGACGCGGACGCCACGAGCGCGCACGAGTTCACGGTTTCCCTGACGCTGAAGATGAACGAGAGTTCCGATTCCTCGAAGAACTTTTTCGGTGTCTTCGGCGGGAACGGTCTCGATCAGGTCGGCGTGCTCTTCGTCGGCGAAAGCGGGATTTATTGGGGCGACACGAGCGCCGCGAGTCTGCTCTACGGGCAGACCAACGCGACGTACATGGACCAGTTCATGATGCAGGAGGCGCACACGTTGCGCATGGCGTGGATCGCCGAGCGGGAAAACGGCGCGGCGGAAGGCTTTTACGTCTGGCTCGACGACATGCTGATTGGCGAGGCGCTGAGCGGGAACACTGACGCGACCATCGTCGGCAACTACAAGGACACGCTGCTGTTCGGAGACATCGGCAAAGACTATGTGACTTCCGCGGAAATTTTCGCGCTGTCGTTCGACGCGACGACGGCGTGGGCGCCGAGTTCGCTGATTTCCGTTCCCGAGCCGTCGGCGTTCGGGCTGTTCGCGGGCTTGGGCGCGCTCGCGCTGGTCGCCGCGCGGCGCCGGAGGAAGAAATAAAAGCCCGAGGATTTTTCCGGCGCGAAGCTCCGATTTTTTTCCTCGCGCAAAAAAAGCGTTCCCGCGAATCGATTCGCGGGAACGCCTCTCTTTAAGCTTTAAG
>JBJEVP010000081.1:0-3078 GCA_051884475.1 Candidatus Spyradosoma sp. | reverse complement strand
AGTCGAGAATTGAAAGTTGAAAATTGAGAGTTTGAACCGGGAAGGAACAGAAGAGGAAAAAGAGGAGGGATGATGGATGAGAGGTGAGAGGAACAATGAATAACGGATAAATTATTCATTATCCACTATCCACTGCTCCGTTCCTCTAAGCTCTAAGCCCTCATCTCTCAGCTTTTTTTTCACTGGAAGTCATAGAAGTCGGAAGAAGTTTTTTTAAGACTTCTTCTACTTCCATTACTTCTAGTAAAAAAAGATGAGGGCTTGAAATCCGTTTTCATCCGTTCAGTCCGTGTTTCTCTTTCTTCTTTCTGCGCCTTCGCGGTTTTCTTCGCGTCGAAAGAAAATCGTTGCGCATACGAAAGCGCACGGAAACTCCCCGCGAAAAAACCGCTCCCCGCCTAAGGCGGGGAGCGGCGTGTCTCTTATCTCTACTAACTTAACTCTAACTTCTCTATACCCGCAGGCATTACCCTTGCGGACGAGGGAAAAAGTAAGAACACGCCCGCCAAAAATCAACACTTTTCGCTCAGGAGACGGAAAAATCGTTTTCCCGGACGAGCCAATATTCCATGCGCCCGACGACGCGTTCGACGTCGCGCGCGGGAACGTCGAGCGCGTCGAGCGGAGAGCGCAGCACGGAGGAAACGCACAGCCTGTCCTCGTAGGAGAGACTTTCGAACCAGTCCTCGCGCACGGGCAGTCCGCATTCCCGCGCGAACATCCACAGCGACTTGAAGTAGGTCGCGTCGCGCCGGGGCTTTTCCGAAAACGCGGAAATCGCGCTGCGGCAGACGGAGAAGACGGCGGCGCGAGCGTCCGGCGGGAACGCGTTGCGCGCGAGCACCGTCGCGAAGCGGCTCGCGTAGACGAGGCCGGCGTAGTCGCCGGAGATTCCCGTGTGCCGGGCGATCAGCGCGTATTCCTTGGCGAAGCGCGGTCCGTCCGAGCCCGCCTTCGGGCGTTCGAGCGTGATTTCCGCCTCGTCGAAAAGATCGGGCACGACCGTTCCCGTCTTCTTCGTCGACTGCCTTATCAGGCAGGACGACGCGCCTTCTTCGGCGGAGAGCGTCGTGATCAGCCAGAATTTTTCGCCGTGCACGGCGCGCCCGAGAATGAAGACCCTCATCGCGCCGAGTCTCCGGAAACGGCGGCGTCCGCCGCCGGCCGCCAGGCGACGAGTTCCGCCTGCTGGTATTTTCGCCCGTTGTAGTTGTTCCAGGAAAGGCGCACCGCCAGATCGACGCGCGACCCGGCCGCGGGAACGCCCTCCGCCAAATGCCACGCGACGACGCCGAGCCGCGAAAGATTCGGCAGCAGCATCTGAAAACGGAAATTGTCCCCGCCGAAGACGATGACGCCGCTCGGCGTCACCACGTCGCGCAGCCCGAATATCGGCTCGGGGTTGCCCTCGCCGAACGGCGCGAGCTGAGAAATCTGGTCGAAGAGCTCCGCCGTGATTTCCTCCGGATTCAGCCAGGCGGCGATTTCCAGTTCCCGCTCGTCCGCGACTTCCGTTCCCGCGGCGGCGAGCGCGCGGCCGACGGCGGCGTCGAAATATTCCCGGAACTCGGAGACTTTCCCGACTTCGACGGAGATGCCGACCGCCATCGGATGCCCGCCCCAGGATTCGAGCTTTTCGCCGTAGGGGCGAAGCACGTCGATGAGATTCACGCCGGGAACGCCGCGCCCCGATCCCTTGGCGAGATCGCCTTCGACGCCGAGAACGACGCACGGGCGGTTGAAATGCCGGGCGAGCTTGCCCGCCACGATGCCGACGACGCCCGGATGCCATTCGCCGCACGCGAGCAGCGCGTGCCGCCGGGGCGCCTCGCCCGAAATCTGCGCGAGCGCCTCCTCGAAGATTCCGCGCTCGATCTCCTGCCGGTCGCGGTTCATGTCGGAAAGTTCCCGCGCGAGCTCGGCGCAGCGCTTTTCGTTTTCGCAAAGGAACATTTCGACGGGAAGCGCGGCGTCCGCCAGGCGTCCGCTCGCGTTGATGCGCGGACCTATGCGGTGCGAGACGTCCACGGGAAAGATGTCCGCCGTGTCGGCGATTCCGCTCGCGGAAATGAGGGCGCGCAGCCCCTTGCGGCGCGTGTTCTTCATCTGCCGCAGTCCGAACCAGACCATCGTGCGGTTTTCTCCGACGAGCGGCGAAATGTCCGTGATGGTGCCGAGCGCGACGAGGTCGAGATACTCCCGCAGAATGATGTCGAACGAACGCGGATCGCGGCGGGAACGCATGATCTTGAGCACGCCGTGCAGCACCTTGAACATGAGCCCCGCCGTGCACATCGGCGAATAGTCCGGAGCCGCCGAAAAGGACGAGTTCGGGTTCACGAGCACGGCGTCGGGCGGCTCCGCGGTCTTGCTGCGGTGGTGATCCACGATGACGACCTCGATGCCGCGAGAACGCAGTTCTCCGACCTGCTCGGAGGCGTTCGTTCCGCAGTCCAGCGCGAAAAAGAGCGACGGGCGTTCCCGCGCGAGCGCGCGGGCGACGATCGCCGAGCTCAGCCCGTAGCCTTCGTCCTTGCGCCGGGGCACGAAATAATGCGGACGCAGCCCGAAATGCCGGAGAAAGCTCACGAGCAGCGTCACGGCGGTCACGCCGTCCACGTCGTAGTCGCCGACGACGGCGACGCGTTCCCGCGCGTCGATCGCCTTCACGATGCGCTCCGCCGCCGCCTCCAGATTCGGGATGAGAAACGGGTCCGTGACGTGGGAAAGTTTCGGAAAAAGAAAACGCTCCGCGGCTTCGGGCTCGCGGAAGCCCATCTTCACGAGCACGGACGCGATCGGCGGCAGCAGTTCGAGCCCGTCCCGCAATGCGAGCGAGGCGTGCGCGTCCGTTTCTGTGTGAACCCATTTCATCCGCGAAAAGAATTGTCGATATTATCACCCGCGGAGCCCCGAAAGCAAGCGCGGGAACGCGGAAAAAACCGCTTGCGTTCCCGCCGCGGCGGAATAAGATTTGAAATTGTTCCAAATTTTGGAGCAAACACAAAACGAAAGATACAAATTATGGCAAAATACGTATGCACGATCTGCGGTTATGTGCACGAAGGCGATCAGCCC
>JBJEVP010000080.1:0-12168 GCA_051884475.1 Candidatus Spyradosoma sp. | reverse complement strand
CGGGATCGAAGTCGTCGGGAAGAAATCGTGAAAGCGCGTGCATGGCGGAAATTTTCGTTTTTTTTATTCGAACACGGAGAGACCCGGAGAAATGAACGATGCGCAGAGAACGATGAACGACGCGTCGCGCTCGGCTTCGCCGAAAGGATTTTTCAAAGCGCCCGCGCGAAGCGCTTCACTGCGCGGTTCTCTGTTCATCCTGTTCTTCGTCTTCCGTTCTTCACGGCATGGAGAACGAACGTCGCTCCGTGTTCGTCTGATTTTATTTTTTCTTCGTCTGCGGGAACGGCTTCGTCTTTTCCGTCTTCTTCCTGCCGTTGACGACGACGGTGACGGTCTGTTCCGTGGGGGAGAAGAGTTCGTGCTTCACGACTTTGCCGCCTTTCCAGTCGAAGTTGACGGTGATGTTCCCGCGCGCCTTCATGCCGCGTACGGAGCCGTCGGGCCAGGCCTTGCAGGGCGCGGGGAGCAGTTCGATCTGTCCCGCGTGCGACTGCAGAAGCATTTCGGCCACGCCCGCCGGATAGGAGAAATTGCCGTCCATCTGGAAGGGCGGGTGCGTCGTGAGCATGTTCGGTAGCGTGTTGTGCGAGAAGAGGCCCTCGATCATCTCGTGCGCCTTGTCGCCTTCCTTGAATCGGGCCCAGAGCGCGGTGCGCCACGGCCACGACCACGAGCGGCGGGAGTCTCCGGCGGTGCCGCGCAGTTCGAGCGATTTTTTCGCGGCGGCGGCGAGGTCGGGCGTCTTTGCGAAGGAAATCGCGCTGCCCGGGAACACGGCGAAGAGGTGCGAAGTGTGGCGGTGGCCGCTGACCATGTTCGGGCGGTCGATGATCCATTCCTGCAGGTAGCCGCCGGGCGCGATCTTGTCGGGCGCGAGGCGGTCGCGTTTTTCCTGGAGCTTCTTCGTCCACGGAGCGTCCTCGCCGAGAATCTTCGCGGCCTCGATCGTGTTCGTGAACAGGTCGCGGACGAGCTGCTGGTCGTGCGCGACGCCGTCTTCCGTCGGCCCCCATTCGTGGGACCAGCCTTTCGGCGCGACGAGCGTTCCCGCCGCCATGCCCTTGAGCTGGCCGCGGTCGGCGCTTCCGTCGCTGGACTCGAAGCCCTTGCCGTCCTTGCCGAGTTCCTTCAGGTGGTCCTCCCAGAACTGGCAGGCCTCCTTCATCATCGGATAGGCCTGTTCCTTGAGGAATTTCTTGTCCTGCGTGAACTGGAAGTGCTCCCACATATGGAGCGCGTACCAGGCGTTGATCGGCACGTTCCACATCGTCCATCCGCCCCAGCCCCAGGGATTCTGGGAAATGCGCGTCGTCCATCCGCGGTGATTTTCGCCGAACTGCTTCTTCGTCATCGCGCGGGAGGCGGGAGCGCTTTCCGTGATGTAGTTGAGCAGCGGCATGTGGCACTCGGAAAGGTTGGTCACTTCCGCCGGCCAGTAGGCTTCCTGGATGTTGATGTTGTTGTGAAAATCGCTCGCCCACGGCGCGTGCACCTTATGGTTCCAGAGCCCCTGAAGATTCGCGGGAAGGGAGTCGCGCGAGGAGGAGATGAGCAGGTAGCGGCCGAACTGGAACAGGTTTTCCTCGAGGTCGGGGTCGTTCTTCGTGGCGGGATAATTCTTGATGCGCGCGGCGGTCGGGAGCGCGGCGGTCTTCTTGTCCGTCGTGCCGAGATCGATGCTGCAGCGGTCGAAGAGCTCGCGGTGCGCGGCGACGTGGTTCTTGCGGAGCGTTCCCGCGTCCGCCCCGGCGACGAGCTTTTCCGCCGCGGCGATCGTCTTCGCGGCGGTCTTCACGGGATCGGGGCCCTTCCATTTCTTCTTTTCGTTCATCGCGTAGTCCGTGTTCATCGCGACGAGGACGACGATGCGGTTGGCGTCCCTGACGGCGATCTTCGGGAGCTTGTTCCCGTCGAGCGAGGCGCGCATGTTGTCGCCGTTGCCGACGTATTTGACCTGGATCTCCTCGCTTCCGCCGCTCGCGGAGACGGAGCCGCCGTCGGCGACGACGAGCACGTTCGCGGCGAACTTCATGTCGTTCGCGAGCGTTCCCGACATCGTCAGTCTGTTGCCCTGGGCGGAAATCTTCGCCTTGTGGTTGGGCGAGAGCGCGATGTTGGTGGTGATTTTTCCCTTTTCCTTCTTCGCCGTGCGGTAGACGACGGCGATCACGTTCTGCGGCTTGCTCGCGAAGACTTCGCGCACGTATTCGACGCCGTCTTTCCTGAACGAGGTGACGGCGACGCCTTCCGCGAGCGAGAGGGCGCGGACGAAGTCCTTGGGCGAATCCAGCCCCGGAGATTCGATCAGCAGATCGCCGAACGGCTGATAGCTGCCGAAGGCGTCGCGCCCGGCGGTCGGGCCGTAGGAATAGCCGCTGCAGTTTCCGCCGGCGTTCTCGCCGCCGGTCCAGAGCGAAATTTCGTTGAGCGCGATGCGTTCCCGCAGAGAATTGCCGAGCACCATCGCGCCGATGCGTCCGTTGCCCACGGGATAGCCTTCGAATTCCCAGCCCTTTTTCGCGCCTCCGTTGTCTTCGGGAATGTTCCAGTTCGCGTCGAAACTTTGCGCGGGAACGTCGGACCAGATCCAGTTTTCGGATTCGATTTTCGGCGCCGCGCCGGCGAACGAGGCGAGCGCGAGCGAGGCGAGGAGGGCGGGGATTGTCTTGTTCATGGATTTTTGAAAAAAGATTGAAGGAAATTTTCGGGAAAGACGGTAAAGCAAGGAGCGGGGCGAGAAAAGCCGAAATTTGCCGCGGCGGGAACGCCGGGGCGCTCATCGCGCGAGGTCGTCCAGGTCCAGCACGCGGATGCCGTAGCCGGAAAGCACGCTCTCCGTGAGGTCGAGGTCGTTGGTCGAGAGCACGAGTCCGCAGCGGCCTTCCGGGCGGCAGAACAGCGGATAGAGGTAGTGAATGTTGATTTCGGCCTGCCCGAGCGCCTGCGTGATCTTCGTCAGGTCTTCGGGAGTCGCGAGCTCCGCGACGACGACGCGCGTGCGCGAGTAGGCGATTTTCGCCTTTTTCAGCGCCTTTTCGGCGGACTCGGCGTAGTTGGGCACGAAGCGCACGACGGCGCAGTCCGTCTGGTCGAGACAGCTCATGCCGAGCAGATGCACGTCGATGCTCACGAGCGCCTGCGTGACGACGTTGAGACATCCGACCTTGTTTTCGGCGAAGACCGAAAACTGGAAGATGTTTTTCTTGATGCGGGAACGCGAAACGGATTTGGGCATGGCGCGCGGAGTGGGATTCGGAGTTTTCTGTTGCCTTCGATTTTCCGGCGGGAACGCCCTCGACGCAAGCGAATAAGAGACGCGATCCGGCCGTCGCCCGCCGGGAAGGGAAGAATGAACGGCGGACAATGAACGACGCGTCGCGTTCGGTTTCTCCGAAAGGATTTTTCGGAGCGCCTCGCCGCGTCGTTCGCCGTTCACTGCGCTTTCAGAATTTTTTTCAGCTTCGACAGTGAGCGGAACGCGGCGAGTTC
This sequence comes from Candidatus Spyradosoma sp., assembly GCA_051884475.1. Lineage (GTDB taxonomy): Bacteria > Verrucomicrobiota > Verrucomicrobiia > Opitutales > UBA953 > Spyradosoma. Next base: position 8,676 of record JBJEVP010000080.1, on the reverse strand, counting down.
GGGCGGCGAGAGCTCGCGGTCCGTCTTTTCGAACTCGGAGTGGAGGAAACGCACGCGGACGCGCCTGCTCGCGGAGATTTTTTCCAGAAGGTCGTCGGAGATTTCCGCGCCGAAGACCTGCGTCCACGAGATTTCCGTCGTCGCCGGCGTTCCCGTCACGACGTAGCGGCGTTCGCCGGAGCCCTTCACCTCGCCGCTCCAGTCGCCTTTCAGTTCGGACGCGCTCAGATGCAGATCCCTCACGGAAAAGCTGCCGTTCCCGCGTCCCGAGAACGTTCCTTTCTCCGTGATCTCGAGGCGCATGGGATAAGTCGTGCTCTTCGCGTCCCTCATTTCTTCCCGCAGGGCGTTTTTCTCGAGCGTCGCCGTTTCGCCGTCGTCGAAAAGAAAGGTCGCCGAACGGAGCGGCTTCGGGGACTTCGGGAAAAAGACGATCTTCGTCCGGCAGGAAAAGCCCGTGCCGACGAGGGCCGCGGGAGCGAAGAAGCCGGATTCGACGGCGTAGTTCTTCTGCGGGCCGTAGTAGTCCTCGAGCCAGTCGGCGAGGACGACTTTCGGGAAAAAGACGCGCAGCTTCTCGAACTCGTCCTCCGCGACGTCGAAGTAGCCCTCGTAGTTGCGTTCGTTGATGTCGTTGACGGAGGCGAGCCTTATCGCCTCCGCGCGGCGGGATTCGGCGGAGAGCCGTTCGCGCGTCGCCGCGCGCGCCGAAGCGGCCGCCGACGCTCTCTGCGCCCGGAGTTCGCGGTCGCCTTTTTCCGTCCACGCGACGGCCGTTCCCGCGGAAAAGACCACGAGCAGCGCGGCGAGACATGCGGAAATCTTCGTCATGCATCCGATGTTTTCCTTTTTCGGCAAGGGTTTCAAGAGCGAAACTCTCCGCCGCTTTTCCCGCTTGCGTAGAGCGGGTTTTTTCGGGAAACTCTACGCTTTCCCGCGACGCTTCGGGCGCATAGCTCAACGGTCAGAGCAGGGGACTCATAATCCCTTGGTTGCAGGTTCGAATCCTGCTGCGCCCACCATTTTTTCCTGCGAAAAAAACGGGAGAAACGACGCGCTCCCGTCGCTTCTCCCGGTCTCCGACGCCGCGTCCGCGCACGCCGTCATCGCGTTGTGCGGCGTCGGCGGCGGGCGGCGCAGAAGGCGAGCGCGAGCGTTCCCGCGAAGAGCGAAAACGCTCCGGGCTCGGGAACCGTCAGCGTGAGCATCAGTGCGTTCGAGGACGAGTCGTAGCGGAGCTGCGAAGTCCACGCCGCGAAGTCGCCGGCGTTTTTCAGTTCGTATTGAATCAGCGAAACCGCGCCGTCCGCGAGTTCCGCGCCGTTGTAGGAAAGAGCGCTTTCGGAGACGAGCGTCAGCGCGCGCGTCTCCTCAGGGCCGTCCGCCGCGAGCGTCGCGGGAACGGCGGCGAGACCGCTCAGATCGATGACCAGCTTCGCGCCTTCGGCGAAGTCGATGCCTCCGGAAACGCCGGAGACGGTCGTCCCCGCGACGAGCCCGAGTTCCGCGCCGCCCCCGACGGAGACCTTGCCCGAGCCGAGCGCGTTCGCGTGCGCCGCGACGAGCGTTCCCGCGGAGATCGTCGTGGCCCCCGTGCGTCCGGAATTGTCTCCGCCCAGGGCGAGCGTTCCCGCGCCGAGCTTCTCCAGAGCGCCGTCGCCGGAGAGCGCGCCGTCGAGCCGTATCGTCGCGCCCGTCGTCGCGCGCGTTTCGCCGCCGACCGCCGCCGTGTCGAACACGACCGCGCCGGAGACCGCGATGTCGAGCGCGGAAGTCCAGTCCGCCGAAGCCCCGACGGTCGCGTCCGCGAACGCGACCGTCTTCGCGCCCGCTCCGAGTCCGCGGATGCCGCCGGCTCCGACGTTCAGCCGCCCGCCGCTCAGCGACAGCGCCGCCGCGGCGTCGTCGGTGTCGCCGAGCACGATTTCGCCGAAACCGGCCGTGCCGCCTTCGATCTTCAGCTTGCCTTTGTTGATGTTCGCTGTTCCGACCGCGACGTCTCCGGAGACGATTTTCACGGAACCGTCGTATGTATTTCCGGACGTGAGCGTCAGCGTGCCGATCGTCGCGTTCCCGCGGATTTCCGTGCGGCAATTGGCGTATCCGGAGGAATTCGTGTTTTGCGTGAGTCCGCCGAGACTGATCGTTTTGCCTTCTCCGGGCGCGAGAATGAGGACTCCGCCGTCGAGGTGCGAGAGCGTCCCCGTTCCCGTGACGCTTCCCGTGAACGTCGCGCCGTCGTGCGCGGCGTAGAGCACGAGCGAGCCGCCGTTCGCTCCGATGACGAAATCCTGCGAGAACGAGTCCGTGCCGTTGAGGCCGTTATTGTTGCCGTTCCTCAGGAAAAGTCCGCCGCCGTCGAGCTCGATCGTCTTCGCGTTGCCGAACGACGTCAGCGCGTTTTTGTTTTCCGCGTAGATCATGCCGCTCGTGACGGCGAGCGTTCCCGTGAACCCGTCTCCCAGCTTCAGATTGCTGTAGCTCGAGGCGTTCGCGTTCGTTCCCGCGGCGGAAAATTCGATGCGTCCCGCGCCGGAAACCTTCGTCGAAAGATCCGTCGTGGCGGAAGCGTCCGTGTCGTTCGCGCCCGCGAGCGCGAGCGTTCCCGCGGATTCGACGGTCGTCGCGCCCGCGCCGAGCGCCGCGACGGAGGCGACGGAAAGCTTGCCGCCGGAAATCTTCACGCCGCCCGCGAAGGAGTTCGCGCCGGAAAGCGTCATCGAGCCTTCGCCCTTCTTTTCGAGCGTCCCGTTGCCGATGATTTCGCCCGAAATCGCGAGCTCCGCGCCCGTCTCCGCGTCGAAGACGACGTTCGTGTTCGATTCGCGCAGTCGCAGCGTCGCCGAAACCTCGGTGCGCGTTCCCGCCGCGGCGACGACGTCCGCCGTGTCGCTGAAGAAATCCAGCGCGCCGAGTCTCCCGTCCGCGTTGGTCTGTCCCGCGCCGGAAACCGTTCCTCCGGCGAAGATGATTTTGTTGCCCGAGCCGACGGACCAGCGGTTCGTGCCGAAGTCGAACGCGGCGCCCGCGAAGGTGAGCGTGTTCGTCGCGGCGTAGTCGAGCGCGTCGATGCTGCCCGCGGCGAATGTTCCCGAGAGCGTCAGGTCTCCGGAAATTTTCGTCTCGCCCGCGAGCGTGAGCGCACCCGAGGAAAGGGCGAGTTCGGCGCTGCCGCCTTCGGCGATTTTCAGCTGGAAGGTGTGTTCCGCTTCGGCGACGAAGGCCGAAAATTCGAGGCGCGCGTTTTCGCCGACGTCGAAGGTCGTCGTCTCGTCCCTTTCCGTTGTGCGCAGGCGAATCGGCGCGAGGAGACGGGAGACCGTGGGATTTTCCGCGGTCGCTCCGATCTGCGCGACGACGCTGAGCGTGTTGCCCGCCATGAAATCCAGCGTGCCGTAGTTGACGCTGCTCTCAACGCCGCCCGTTCCCGTGACCGTTCCTCCGGCGAGCGTGATTTTGTTGCCCGCGCCGACGGACCAGCGCGTTTCGCCGAGCGCGAGTTCGCCGCCCGCGAGCGTGAGCGCGTTGGAGGTCTCGTAGTCGAGCGAGTCCGTCGTGCCGACGGTCACTTTTCCCGCGTTCAGCGTCAGATTCGCGCCGAAGGTCTTTTCGCCGGAAATCGTCATCGTGCCGCCGTCCATGACGAGATTCAAGGCGTTGCCCAGCTTTTCGGAATACGCGAGTTCGCCCGTGCCGGAGACCGCGAGCACGCCGCCCGCCGCCGCCGCGTTCGTGAACGTGAGCTTTCCCGCGGACGCTTCGAGGCGGCCGCCTTCGACGACCGAGCCCGTGAACGTGAGCGTTCCCGCGTCCGTCTTCACGGCGTGCGCCGCGACGACGCCCCCGAGCGTTCCCGAAGAGCTCGCGAATTTCAGCGTTCCCGTTCCGCCTTCGGAAGAGTCCGCGAGCGTGCCGCCGTCGCCGAGAGCGAAATCGCGGAACGTCTGCTCCGTTCCCGCGAGATCGACGACGCCGCCGTCCTTCGCGAGGACGGAGGCGGCCTGCGCGAGCGCGTCGTCCACGGAAAACGTCAAAGTCGCGTCGCCCGCGGCGGCGCTCGTTTTCGCCGCGTCGCGGCCGACGACGGAGACGGCGCCCGTGATGCCCGCGACGGCGTCGAGCCTGAGCGCGCCGCCGGAGCGGCCTTGCCCGTCCACGACGAGCGCGTTCACGCCGTTCGCGGCGAGCGCGTCCGCGAGCGCGAGCGTTCCCGAGGAGCCGCCGAAGCGGTAGGCGGCGTTTTCGGCGACGGTCAGCGTTCCCGTGAAGGTCGTGTCCGCCGCGGCGCCGAGCGCGAGATTCGCGTGCGAGGAAAAATCGAAATCCGCGTCCGCCGCCTTGTCCGCGAGCAGCGCTCCCGCGGAGTCGGCGGAAATCGCGGAAAGCGCTTCGGCGGGAGCGCCGAAGCTCGTGCCGTAGTCGAGCGCGACGTTCGAGGAGCCGAGCGCGCCGGCGTTTTCCGCGAAGAGCGAAACGCCGCCGCAGAGCTGAATCGCGCCCGTGAAGTCGTTCGCCGAGTTCGTGAGCACGACCGTGCCTTTGCCGTATTCGTTGCCGAGCGCGAGCGTTCCCGTTCCCGTGAGCTTGAAGTTGACGCGGAGCTCGCCGTCGCCTCCGCCGAGCCGCCAATAGCCGTCCGTCGCTTCAAGCGTCTCGGCCGTGTTTTCCGCGCCGTAGTTGACGGTCGTTCCCGCCGCCGCTCCGACGTAGAGCCCCTCGTGCGCGGAAACGTCGAGCTTTTCCGCGCGGTCGGCGACGAGCGCGAGCACGCCCGAGGACGCGCCGTCGATTTTCGAAAGGAGCTCCGCGGAGGAAAGCGAGGAATCGTCCGTCACGCGGAGCACGCCCCGCGCGCCGACGTTCCATTTGTTCGACGACGTGTCTCCGAGCGCGGCGGCGGACGCGATGAGCGTTCCCGTTTCGAGCGTCTTCGCTCCGGAAAACGTGTTCGCGCCGCCGAGCGTGAGCACGGAGGTCTCGGAGCTGAGCGCGACGCGCACCTGTCCCGCTCCCGTGATGTTTCCGTCGTAGCGCATGTCCGCCGTCGTGTCCGCGGATTCGTGCCGGATGAGAAGTTTCGCGTCCGCGCCTTCGAGCGCGACGTTTCCCTTCAGCCCGAAAAACGCGGAATAGTTTTCCGTGTCCTCGAGCGTGTAGCCGCCTTCGACGTATTCGAAGCGGCTGCGCACGCCGCAGTTCATCGTGAAGGAGCCGCCGTCCCGGACCGTGACGTCGCCCGTGAGCCGCGCGTGCGAGCCGAGCTCGAAGGTCGCTCCGGATTCGACGGCGACGTCCGACGTCGCGTCCGCGTAGTGCCAGTCGTCGGCGCTGAAGTAGCGGTCGGCGTTCGTTCCCGTGGCGGAACCGAGCGCGTGGACGGTGTTCGTTCCCGCGAGCTTCAGCGTGCCGTTTCGCACGACGACGCCGCTGTCCGCGTTGTTCTTGAGATTCGTGAAGACGCCGCTGAGCGTCCAGACCGCGTCGGCGGAATCCGGCGCGTAAATGAGCTTCAGCGCGCCCGCCGCCGTGTCCGCGAAGGAGCCGACGAAGCTCTCGCCGCCGTTCTTCACGGTGAGCGTCGTCGTCGTTCCCGCGGCGGAGTTCGTGAGGATCGCGCCTTCCGTGAGCGCGTGAATCGTGAAGCCTTCGTCGGAAACCTCGGCGGCGTCGTCCCAGATCATGGAATTGCCGTTGAAGTCGAGCGTCGCTCCGCCGTTGCCGAGCGTGACGTCGCGCGCGACCTGGTTCACGTCATGGATGACGACGGTCGCTCCCGTGCTCGCGAGCACGTTGTAGGCGGCGTAGCCGTTTTCGCGGGAGAGAACGAGCTTGCCCGCGCCGCCGACGTTGAGCAGGGCGTCGTTGTTCCCGCTACCGACGATCGTCAGGTCGCCCGCGCCGGTCTTGCGCCATTCGCGCACGTAGTCCTCGGGGCTCGTCAGGTCGAGTTCGACGCTCACGCCCGCGTCCACGACGAAGCCGGCCGTGTCGAGCAGGTTGTTTTCTCCGGCTTCGGAGATGACGCGGAAGCTCGCGTTCGCGACGTCGTCCGCCTTGGAGAACTGCACGTAGCCGATGCCCGTGTCCACCGTGTCCGTGAGCACGATCTGATATTTTTCCGTTCCCGCGGCGGTGAAGACGAGGTTTTCCGTCATGAAGAGGTCGGAGGTGCGGAGGCCTTCCGCGGTCGTCGCGGTCAGCCCGCCGCGGGAGGCGAGGTCGACGACGTCGAGGTACGCGTCGCCGTAGTTGAACCAGTTGTCCTTGTCCTTTTCGGCGGAGAGGTCCTTCCACGTGTGCGTTCCCGAGCGGACGCCCTTGAATTCGACGCTCGCGCCGCCGAAGGTCACCGTTCCCGTCGCGAGATTGTCCGTCGTGGAAAGCGTGGAGCTCGTTTCCCGGTCCGCGATCGCGTCGACCGTTCCCGTGACGGCGTTGACGTAGATCGTTTCCGAAGCGTCGGCGGAAAGCGCGATTTTCTTGTCGAAGGACGCCATCGTTTCAAGCGTGTACTGCGTGTTCCCGCGCAGATGGGAGAACGAGTCCGTGCCGGACTGTCCCGCGGCGAGATACTCGAACTGTCCCGTCGCGTCGTTCCAGATCCACGCCGGGCTGCCGGAATCGCCGGAAGCGAGCGAGTAGGGAAGCGGGTTCGCGTCGTTCACGCCTTCGGGCGTCCAGTTCGCGTAGTGGAAGACGTTGAAGTTCCCGTTGGCGTCGAGATTCCCGTAGACTCCCGTGTTGACGCTGCCGGCGGCGTAGGCGTAGGCGCCCGCGATTCCCGTCGTCGCTCCCGAGTGATCGGCGACCTTCATCGTTCCCGCGCCCGCGCGGTAGTACTGAATAGCCGTTCCCGGCGCGAGGGTTCCCGAAAAGACCTGCGAGCCGACGACGTCGGTGAAGATCTTGCTCTGGCGCGCGATCTTGTAGTCGTAGACGCCTCCGCCCGGCGTTTCGGGGGAGAGCGAGAAGGTCGAGTTCGTCGAGACGACGGAATTGGACCAGTCGTAGCCGTTGCGGTATTCGATGCTGCTGTAGCGGACGGCGTTGTCCGCGCCGACGGCGGCGCCGGAATACGTCTGGTCGATGACTCCGTTGTGCGCGACGGTAGCGATGAAGTTGTAGCCGATCGCGTTGTTCGCGCCCTGGTCGGAGAGGCCGCCGAAGTCGATCATGCCGTGCGGGAGCACGTAGCTCGCCTGACCGCCGGTGTAGGCGATGACGACTCCGCCTTCCTGCGCCCGGATGTGCGCGAGCAGCGCGTTCGTCGCGCCCGCCTGGAAGCGGCCCGTGTTCTGCGCGAAATCCGTGTAGGTGAGCAGCGACGCGTCGGCGTGCATGACTTCCGCTTCGGCGGGAACGAAATTCGCGGCGGCGAACAGCGCGGCGAGCGGGAGCGTTTTGATGGAAAATTTTCGTGAGGAGGTTGAGATCATGGTGAAGAAGTGCCGTTTCAATGTAGCGTTTCCGCCGGCGGACCTAAGAAGGGAGAGCTGATCAGGCGTGCGGCTTTTTTGAAGATTTTTTTGCGGAGGCATGCCAAAAGATGCATTTACAGTCGGTTCGCGCGGTGTAGTGGCGGACGCCGATGATTTTTCGTTGATTCGGGTTTCTGTCGAAGCGCTCCTTGATTTTGTTCATCAGGTCGTTTTCTCCGAACTCGACGTATCTTCGGACGGCGAATGCGCAAAGATCCGCGACCTGAACCATGCTTGACAATTCACTTGAAACGAAAAGAGGGGTTTCGATGATGTGTTCGACTCCGGAGAAGAATGTTCCTCTGCGGAGAAAACGCTTCATGGTTTTCGTGAGTTTTTCCGAGACGCTCGGATTATTGTCGTAGATGAGAAGCCCTCTTTTTTTGCGCGGCCCCGCGGACATGTTCCTCAGAAAATTTTCGATTCGGACGACGACTTGTTCGAACGCCTGCGAGACAGGATCGAGCGCAGGAGCCGGCGGCACGTATCCTTCCCTGTCGATGATTTCCGCGAAGATCCTCGCTTTTCCCCAGCTTCCCACGAGGTCTGCGAAATCCGAGACGAACGCTTTTCGCTGTTCGAACGAGAGATGGAGGTAGGTTTCGGTCTTTTTGAAATTTTTCTTGGCGTCCTTAATCGCCTGGACGTCCTTGAGTTTTTCCTTTTCGACGATGTATTCCGCGCGTTTTTGCTTCACTGCGGCGATGCGTCCGTCTTTGTCGAGTGCTTCAAAGTTTTCGATGCGTTCCTGCTCGGCGTATCTTCTCAGGAGCCATGCGACGTGAATTTCATCGGTCTCGTCCATCTGGAATTTTCTTTTGAGTGCGGCGATCTTCGCATCGAAACGCGTCCAACTTTCCGCCGGTATTCCTATTGCGGAGAGGACGAAAGTTTTTGATGAAGCTCCGTTTTCGGGCGTTCCGGACTCGTCGAGATAGAACAGATACATGGCAAAAAAAATGCGTCCGGGGGGAAGCGAACAGCTTCCTGCGGGTCGCGAACGTCCCATCCCCAGTCGCTGAGCCCAATGAAGCATTTTTTAAGACGCGATGTCAACGCTTGAATGAGCGGAGGAGCGCGCCCCCAAAAAGATTTATTTCCTCGCGTGTGAAAGAGCGTATCTCACGCGAAAAAAAAGCGTTTCGCGGCGGGGCGCGAAATGATTGAATCGGACGAAAGACATGTGGATTTTCTTCAT
>JBJEVP010000079.1:0-12203 GCA_051884475.1 Candidatus Spyradosoma sp. | reverse complement strand
CCGAAAGTGGTAGCCGGTGCAGGACTCGAACCTGTAACCAATTGATTAAGAGTCAACTGCTCTACCATTGAGCTAACCGGCCACAAAAATGAATGTTTTGTAAAGATGAGCTTTTTCGAGGGCGCCCGCAAGTCTTTTTTTTTGAAAAGTCCGATTTTTTTTTCGGGAGCGGGCGACGAAGGGCGTTTCCCGGCGAATTTTAACTGAAAAGTTAAAATTCTTCGCGGGAACGCGTCTTTTTCTTGCAGGCGGGAACGGGGGAGCGTTTAATTTTCGGCGGTCGTTCCTGCGGAAATTTCTTCGCCGGGAACGCCGCCGCCCGAACGAGGGCGCTTTCAGAAAGCATGTTAGAAAAATTCCTAAAACAGACGGTCTTCACGAGCCAGGAGGATTTCGTGAAGAATTTTGAAATCATCGTCCCCGAAAATTTCAATTTTTCCTACGACGTCATCGACGAATGGGCGCGGACGCATCCGGACAAGCGTGCGCTCTGCTGGGTCAACGACCACGGCAGGCACGTCGACTTCACCTTCGCCGACCTCAAGCGGGAAAGCGACCGCACGGCCTCGTTCTTCCGCGCCTGCGGAATCGGGCACGGCGACAAGGTGATGCTCATCCTGAAACGCCGCTACGAGTTCTGGTTCTCCATCCTCGCGCTGCACAAGCTCGGCGCGGTCTGCATTCCCGCGACGCATCTGCTGACGAAAAAGGACATCGTCTACCGCTGCAACGCCGCGTCGATCAAGGCGATCGTCTGCGTGGGCGACGCGCTCGTCACCGAACGCGTCGCGGCGTCCAAACCGGACTGCCCGACGTTGGAGACGCTGATTTCCACCGGGCCGCTCGTTCCCGAGGGATTCAAGGATTTCCGCACGGGGCTGGACTGCGCTCCGGAGTTCGTCCGTCCCGAACGCGCGAACGAGAACGGGGACATTTCCCTGCTTTACTTCACTTCGGGAACGACGGGCAACCCGAAGATGGTCGCCCACGACTACACGTATCCGCTCGGGCACATCGTGACGGGCGCGTATTGGCACAACCTGCACGAGGACAGCCTGCACCTCACCGTCGCGGACACGGGCTGGGGCAAGGCCGTGTGGGGAAAGCTCTACGGACAGTGGTTCGCGGGAGCGACCGTCTTCGTCTACGACCACGAGAAGTTCACGCCGGCGGACATGCTGAAGGTCATTCAGGATTATCACATCACGTCCTTCTGCGCGCCGCCGACGATTTTCCGCTTCATGCTCCACGAGGACATGGCGCAGTACGATCTTTCCTCGCTGAAATGGTGCACGATCGCGGGCGAGGCGCTCAATCCGAGCGTCTATGAGGATTTTTACAAGATCACGGGAATCAAGCTGCGCGAAGGGTTCGGGCAGACGGAGACGACCTGCACGATTCTGACCACGCCCTGGATGGAGCCGAAGCCCGGTTCGATGGGCAAGCCCAATCCCGCCTACGACGTCGATCTCGTCGACGAGGACGGCAATTCCGTTCCCGCGGGAACGCAGGGCGAAATCGTCATCCGCTGCGAGCCGGAAAACCGTCCCGCCGGGCTGTTCAAGGGGTATTTCCGCGACCGCGCCCTCACGGCCAGGGTCTATCACGACGGGCTTTACCACACGGGCGACGTGGCGACGCGCGACGAAGACGGCTACTTCTGGTTCGTCGGGCGCAACGACGACGTCATCAAGAGCTCCGGCTACCGCATCGGTCCGTTCGAGGTCGAAAGCGCCGTCATGTCCTACGAGGGCGTGGTGGAGTGCGCGATCACGGGCGTTCCCGACGCGATCCGCGGGCAGGTCGTGAAGGCGACGATCGTGCTTTCGAAGACGTTCCGCGAGTCGGTCAAGAATTTCGAAGAGCTGAAGAAGAAGATTCAGGATCACGTCAAGCGCGAGACGGCGCCCTACAAGTATCCGCGCGTCATCGAGTTCGTCGAGGAGCTTCCGAAGACGATCAGCGGAAAAATCCGCCGCGTGGATCTCCGTGACCAGGCGAAAAAGCCGCTTCCCGGCGGGGCTCCCCAGATGGGCTGACCCGCGCGGCGCGGGAACGCCGTTTCCGCGGACGATGAAGGAGACGAAGACCAACGTGATGCGGCTGCTCGAGGCGGCGAAGATCGCCTACGTCGCGCACGCCTACGACCCGGCTCTGACCGACGGGCAGGCCGTCGCCGCCGCCCTCGGACAGGCGCCCGGGCACGTGTTCAAGACGCTCGTCACGACGGGCGCGTCCGGGGCGCATTTCGTGTTCTGCGTTCCCGTGCACAGGACTCTGAACCTGAAGAAGGCGGCGCGCGCCGCAGGCGAGAAAAGCATCGTCATGCTTCCCCAGCGCGAGCTGCTCGGGCTCACGGGCTACGTGCACGGCGGGTGTTCCCCCGTCGGCATGAAGAAGCGTTTCCCGACGTTTTTCGACGCTTCGGGCGAGGGCGAGGCGACTCTCGTCGTGAGCGCGGGACGCCGCGGCTTTCAGGTGGAGCTTCCGCCGCGGACGCTCGCGTCGTTCGTCCGTGCGTCGTTCGCCGAGCTCGCGGACGACTGAAAGCTGAAAACCGGACGCCCGACGGCCGCGCGTCGCCGGGAATCACGCTTCGCCCGTCGGCCCGATTTTTTCAATTTGCGAAAAATTGAGAGATTTGAAATACTCCGCGACAAAAGTCAGCAGAACCGTTTTTCACTCTCATCGTCCATGCCGGAAAACCTTCCATATCCTTCGTCGCCGTCCGTTCCCGCCGCGTCTCCGGCGGCAGACGAGGAAATGCGCCGTTACTACTACGCCCAGTGGCAGCAGTATTATTCGACGCTCTGGCAGCAGTATTACGCGCAGATGCAGATGCTCTACGGCTCGCACTATCGTCCGGCGCAGATTCAGCAGACACCTCAGCCGACGTATTCCCACGGCGGACTCTTCGAACGGCTTCCGGAGACTCCCGCCGCGCTTCGGTCCGCCCGCAAGGAAGTGTTCATTTCCTATTCCACGAAAAACCCGGGCGAGGCGTCGTTCGTCTGCCAAAAACTGGAAAAGGCCGGAATGCGCTGCTGGATCGCGCCGCGCGACCTTCTTCCGGGAACGAATTTCGCGGACAACATCGAGGCCGCGCTCGCCAACGCGCGCCTGCTCGTGCTGATTCTTTCTCACGCGTCGGCGACTTCTCCGTGGGTCGAGGGCGAAGTCAACACCGCGTTTTCTTCGGGGCTTCCCATCTTGGTCTACCGCATCGACGACGTCGTTCCCGACGGCTCCCTCAAGGTGATGATCGAAAATTTCCCGACGCTTTCCTCCGAGGGCGATTTCGAAAAGGACGCGGGAACGCTCGTCTACAACGCGATGATCTTCACCGGGCGCGCGGAAGCGCCGGAGGGCTACGACGTGAGCGCGTTCGCGCCGGCGCGGACTTCGGCGAAGGCCAAGACCGAAGAGCCGCAAAAGGTCGTTCCGCGCAAAACGGCGCGGAAGCCCGTCGCCGTCACGACGCCCCGCCGTTCGTCTCCGTCGAAGACGTGGATTTTCGTCGCGGCGGTCATTCTGTGGACGATCATCATGATCGCGACGGCGCGTTTCTGGTTCCCGTGGGTTTCGGGCGCGCTCGGCGCGTCCTGAGAATCGGAGGCGTGTGAAATGGCCTCGTCGTGTGTTTTTCTCGCGTCGGAAAAAGACTCCCTCCTCGCCACGCTGCTTTTCGCGGTGCTGCAGTCCGAGGGCGGGCATCCGGTGCGTCTGCGCGCTTCCGGCGTGCTGAACGAAAATTCTTTTTCTCCGCTCGAAAAAAAGGCGTTCGCGGCGGCGGACCTCGTGTTCGTGCTCTGGGGCGAGGATTCGGAGGAGAATCCGGCGTTCGACTTCGTGCTCCGCGAGGCGGTCGCCCGCGGGAAGACGCTCTTTCTTTATAAGATCGCGGAGGGAACGATCGAGGAGGAACTGTCCGACATCGCGCCGGGAAAAGTCTTCTGCGCGGACGTCTGCGGCCGTTCCCGCGCGGAAGAAGGCGTTCCCGCGCTCCGCGAGTTCTGCTCCGTCTTCTTCGGGCAGGCGCGCGGCGGCGTTTCCGGCGACGGATTCGGGGCGAAGATCTTTCTCGCGTGTTCCGCCGTGCTCGCCTGCGTCGCCGTGGCGTTCGGAATCTTTTTCAACGGGAACGCCTCGCCGGGCGACGAGTCTTCTTCCGTTCCCGCCGAAAGGCCCGAATTCACGCCGCGGGAACGCGCGGCGGCGACGGCCGCGCTGGTCGAAGGCGTGCGTGCGCTCGCTCCCGCGCAGGTCCGGGCGGCGCTCGAGTCCGGCGCGGATCCCGACGCTCGTTTTCCCCAGGTTCCGCATACGACCGTGCTCGAAAGCGCCGCTCACCAGGGCGACGCCGAAATCGTGGAGCTGCTGCTCCGCGCGGGCGCGAAACCGTTTCTTCCCGCAGATCACAAATACGACGCGCTTTCCACGCTCTTCATCAATTCGCCCACGACGGCGATGAGGAAAGGCACCGCCGTCCGCATCGCGACGCTGCTCTGCGACTTCGGTTTTCCCGTGCTCGGCTCGAACGCCTGGGGTTCCGCCTTTCTCGACGACGCCGTCAACTGGAACTGCCCGGAGGTCGGCGAAGTGCTGATGCTCTACGGCGCGGATCCTGATGCGCGCGGGACGACGAACCCGAGCACCGCCCGCGGGAGGGCGGCCGGAATGTCCGAGTGGACGCGGATTTTCGCCCTCGAAAAAAAATATTCGCCCACGTACGGAGCGGACACGCCGGACATCGTCACGGGAGCGGACGCTCGGCGTCGCGCGGGCGTCCGGGCCGCCGCCCGCGAGGCGCTGAGGAAAATTCCCCTTACGGCGGAGGAAAAAAAGTTCGTCGACGAAAACGCGGATTCTCCGCGGTTTTCGCCGGACGACCGTTTCTCCTTCGACGGCGTGACGCGCGTCGGGCATTTCCGCTTCACCGACGGGAACGCGTTTCATCGGCTCGCCGCGGAGACCGGCCCGGAATACACGGGGAACGTCCGCCGCGCGCTCGCGGCGCGGGCGCTTCTGCGCGGCGCGGACATCGACGCGACGGTGCGGGAGGGCGTTTCCGCCTTCGTCATCGCCTCGTTTCTGAATCCGGATTTCGCGTGCTTCCTCGCCTCGCTCGGCGCGGACACGGCGACCAAGCCTTCGTGCCAGGCGCACTTCGTCGCGCACAACGTCGCGTTCCGCTGGGGCACGCCGGAGCTCATCGAAATCGTCGCGGAGAAAAATTTCGGGCGGGAACGCTTCGTTCGGGATTTCGCCGGCGGCGACCTCGGCTGGGGCGTGCGGCCGCTGCATCTCGCCGCGAGCGAAGGCGTTCACGAGAACGTGAAATGGCTTCTGGACGCGGGAGCGTCCGCGAAGACGCTCGACAATCCCAAGCGCACGCCCCTGCATTATCTGGTCACCCGCCGCGCGTATTCCAAGGCGAGTCCCGACAAGGACGGCCTGCGCGACGCGCGGCGGCGCGACGACGAAAAGACCGTGCGCCTGCTCGTCGCCGCGGGAACGGACATCGACGCTCCCGCCGGCGGGAGCGAACCGGGCGCGCGCAGCGCCGACATCGGCGATTTCAAGGCGTTCGGCATCCACATGCCGACCGACGGCCGCTCCGCTCTCCACGTCGCCGCCGCCGCGGGAGACGTCGCCATGACGCGCCTTCTGCTCGAGCTCGGCGCGAATCCCGACGTCCGCAATTCCGCGGGAGAGACGCCGCTTCAGTTCATGCGCGCCGTCTCCTGGCCGAACGCGACCGCCGCCGAGAAGAATGAAATCGCGCGCTCTCTCTCCGCCGCCGCGCGGGAACGCGCGGGAGGAACGGACCGGTGAGGATGCGGGACATGCTCATGCCGCTCTGCGTCGTGCTCGCTTCGGACGAGGACAAGGCGCTGACGAACGCCGTCGTCGCCGCCGTCCGCTCCGAGGGCATGAAGTGCGTGCGGCTGCGTCCGCCGAAAAATCTCGGCGAGGACGAGCGTCTGCCGTGGCGCTTGCGCCGGACGCTCGACCGCGCGCTGATCGTGCTCGTCGTGCTTTCGCTCGATTTCGAGCGTCGGAGCGAACTTCGCGCGGCGGTGAAGTACGCGTTTTCCGTGAGGAAGATGATTCTTCCCTACAAGATTCACCCGAAGAAACTTTCCTTCGGGCTGCAGATCATGCTCGGCACGTCGCATTGGCTCGACGTTTCGCACATGGCGCGCCCGGAAAACGGGATTCAGGAACTGCACAAGGCGATGGCGGCGCACGTGCGGATTTTCCGCGGCAGGACTTTCTTCCGCCGTCTGCTGTTGAGCACGGCGTTCACGATTCCGGGAGTCGTCGTTCGCGCGGCGCTGTTGTGCGCGGGAGTCGCGCCGCTCGTTCTGCTCGTTTGGGCGATGACTAGAGATGCGGATTTCGACTTGATTCCTGTCGGGAATACGGAGACGCCCGACGAATCCGCCGTCGCGGGAACGCCCGCCGCTTCCGGCGCGGGAACGCAGGACATTTATTCCGGCATCGGTTCAAGTACGGGAACGGGAAAGGGGATGACGGCCTTCGGATACGCTTCCGGCGAAGGCTCCGACGACGACGGGGGCGGTTACATCGGCGGAATCGCTTCGTCCGATGAGGACGACGAATTCGCTCCCGAGGGTGAGTCTTTCGTGATTTCCCTGCCGGACGACGGCGGAAGGATGATGTTCGTTCCCGTGCCGGGAGGCGTCGTTTCGGGCGGAGGTTTCGTGCCCGAATTTCTGCTCGGAGAGACCGAGGTCACGCACGCGCAGTATCGCGCCGTGATGAAGCGCGCTCCGGAGTCCTCGACGAAGTCCGGAGACTACCCTGCGGATTACGTCCTGCGGGCCGAAGCGCAGGAGTTCTGTCTCGCGCTCACGCGTTACGCGAAGAGAAACGGAACGCTCCCGCGCGGCATGAAGTTCTCGCTGCCGACGCTGGCGCAGTATCGCCGCGCCGCGAACGGATACGAGCCGACGAGCCGCGCCGAGGCCGACGCCGTCGCCTGGTACAAGGAAAATTCCGGCGGCGAGACGCATCCCGTCGGGCAGAAAAATCCCACCGCGTTCGGACTTTACGACCTTTTCGGAAATGTCTGGGAATGGTGCGCAGACGATTATCCGCACATCTTCGGAAAGGATTTTTCCAAACCATCGGAGGACTTCGCGGCGAACCGGATTTCCTTGCCCGTCAACATGGGCTTCGAATTTGCGCGGAAGGGGGATATCGGTTTCCGCGTCGCGCTCGTGCCCGACGCCGCGCAGGAATCGTCCGGAGATGACGACGAAGACATTTCGGACGAAGACGACGGATTTTCGGACGAAGATACCAGAGCTTCTGACGACGCGGACGAAGACGACGACGAAATCGAGTCCGCCGAAGGCGACGACGGTTCCGACGTTCCCGACGCCGACCGTCGGACGAAACCTCCGCGCCGCGTCGTCGTCGGCGAGCTCGTGCGCGCGCTGTTCCCGCGCGGCGTCGCGGGCGTCGCCGACGCGCTGAAGAGCGCGGAGCCGAAGACGTTCGCGCCGACTTTTCCCGGACGCGCGTTCTTCATTTACCGTTTCCGCAGCGCGTATGATTCCGCTTCGGGCGGGATGCGCCTTCTGCCCGACCCCGACGCGATGCACGAATTTTTCTACGCGAACAAGGACATCGTCATTCCCGTGAACGATCTCGCCGCGTCGAGCGTCGCCGTGCTCCGCGAACTGCCTTCCCGCAAAAACGCGGGGCTCGCCGTTCCCGCGCGCTTCCCCGCCGCGCTCCCGCAGATCGATCCGAAGGCGGATTTCGCCGTCGTCTCCTACGGCGGCGAGGTTTTCGCGAAGGGCGAATATTCCGCCGGGCTTCTGAATCCCGCGGAGCGAGGGGCGTTTTTCGCGACGCTCGGCGACGCGCTGCGCCGTGCGGTCGCGGCGGACGAGGCCGCGGGAACGGCCGTGAAAAGGAAGCAAGGGACCGTCGTCGAACGCCGCGGCGACGACGACGAAGGCGTCGTCCGGAAAACCGAGGAAACGTCCGCCGCCTCCGCCGACTCGCATTGGCGAAAAGTTTTTCCCAAGGGACTCGTGCGGGCGGGAACGGGCGGCACGAAGGCGCTCGAGGATTTCAGAATGCTCGATCGCGACTTCGTTCTGGTGTACAGGATTCCGAGCAGCCTTTACTATGCTTCGAGCGACGAAAGCAGGCTGAAGACGCTGCTTTCGTCGCTGAAAAAGTTTTTCAAGAAGAACAAGAACCGGGTCGTTCCCGTCGCGTCGGGCGAGCCGTTCGAGACCCTGCACGCGAGACTGCGGAAACATAACGCCTACGGCTATCAGAGCGTCTTCTGCGCGCTCGAGCTCGGAGCTTCGTCGAGTAGTTATCCGTCTCGGCTGGTGCCCTACGCGATTTACAATTCGAAAGGAGATCTCGTTTGCAGGGGATCGTTTTCATACGACAGCGACGGAGATGTTTACGACTCGGAACTGGCCGAGATCGAAAAAATCCTGCGGAAAAACTGACGGCGCTGCGGCGGCCGCCCGGCGGAGCCGACGGCTGAGAGTTCCCGCAAAGACTTGTTCCCTTCCGGCGCGGGAACGTTCATTTATTTTTTCGCGGAAGCGAGTGCGGCTTCGAGGTCGGCGATGAGCGCCTCGGCGTCCGCAAGGTGGTTTTCGTTCCTGTTGTCCGGATAATTTCCCGTGAAGAGCACGTTCAGATTTTCGTCGAGAAGGATGAAATCCGCCCCCGCGCCTTGAGGGAAAAGCGAGAGCGCGTCCGACGTTCCGATCGGGCACGTGTAGCCGGCGACCTTGTATTTGCGCAGTTTCTTGGAGACGTCGGCGTTCGTTTTTCCGAAACTGAACGGATCTCCGACGAGCACGACGTCGTTGCGGTGCTCCGAGGCGAAATCGCGGAAAAACGAGAACGTCTGCGTGTCCTTTATCGCGTAGAGAAGGACGCAGTCTCCCCGCAGCCGTTTCAGCGGAGCGATGGAGGAGGATTTCACGCTTGCTCCGCATTTCATGATTCCGTTCGGAAAGACGTCCTCCCAGGTCTTTTTCGTTCCCGCGGTCCCGGGAGCGGACGTCGTTCCGCTTTGCGCCGTCGGCGTCCGGTCTTTCGACGGAAGCGCGATTTTCGAGGAAATGAACTTTTCCGCGGTGACGTGTTTGCCGCGGACCCAGTCGGCGAGCATGTCGCGGATGATCGGCGCTTCCTTCTTCTTGTTTTCGAGGCGTCCGAGGAGTTCTTCCGGCGTGAGGCCCGCGTTGTTCTTGATCGTCGGGTCGGCGCCGAGGCACAGCAGCAGCGCCGTGCTTTCCGGGTTCTGTGTCGAGGCGGCGATGTGCAGCGCGGTAAGCCCGTCGCCGGGGATGAAGGCGTTCACGTCCGCGCCGGAGCGCACGAGCAGTTTCAGGAGTTCCATTCCGGTCGAGTCGCCCTTCACTCTCATGGGCTGGAACGAGACGGGGCCGGGCGTCCAGGCGGGCGCGCTTTGGAACAGATGATGAATCGGCGTGAGTCCCGCTTCGTCTCGGGCGTCGGGGTTCGCTCCGGCTTCGAGCAGTTTCCTCGCCATGGCGCCCGAGCGTCTGCGGACGGCGATATGAATCGGCGAATATCCGTCTTCGTTCCGGATTTCCGCGGCTCCGTATTTTTTGAGGATTTTGTCGAGAATCACGGGATCGTCATAACGGTTATCCATCGCCGCGAGCAGGAGTTCCGGAGCGTCCACTCCCGCGGCCATGAAAATTTCCGCCGCGTCTTCGTCGGCGAAATTCTGCGGCGTATTTCCGTTTTCGTCCTTTTGGCGGGGATCCGCTCCCGCGACGAGCGCGCGTGCGATGGCGTGGCGTCGGATTTCCCGCGGCGGGTACGGAGCGCTCTTCGGCCAGCGGGAACGGCTGAAATTCCATTTGGAGGGCCGTGTTTCACGATTCCACGCTTCGCTCCGGTCTGCCTGGCAGCGCCAGGCCGCGAGCGGGAAGAGAATGTTTCTCGGGACAGGCGGCTTGGAGGAGTCCGTCGCGTCTTTCCGGCGCGGTTTCGAAAACGGGAGGAAGCCGTGGAGCAAGTCCGATTCCCGCATGAAATAAACTTCTCCGAAGTTCCCGTGGGCGATCGGCGTTTTTTCCGGAAGCGTCCATGCCCGCGTCGCGAAGTCCGGGGCGGCCATCGCGTTTCTGATCCATGCGAGCGCGGGCGTGTCGGCGAGCCGCTTGGCGTCTTCCTGCGAGAGCGGGTAGCGCGCGAGGAAGCCGGCGGGGACGCTCGACGCAGGATGGGCGGCGGGGACGCTCGGCGTCTGCGGCGACGATTGCTGCGCGGGAACGGAGACCGTCGCCGCGAGAACGAGCGACAGCGGGAACGCGAAGTTGCGGAAAAAGAATGTCGGAATCATGTTGCGTTCTTTTCTGAAAGGGTCAGTCCGCGTTCCCGAGCGCTCGGATCAGAGCATCGTTTTCTTCCTGCCCGACCGAAAATTTTCCGGACGAGAGGAGTTTCCCCGAAGCGTCGAACAGCGCGTAGTCGATGTCTTCTCCCATGATTTCCAGCGGCGATTCGCCGTCGTCGGGAGCGGTCGTATAGGATTCGATCTCGAGCCGCCTGTTTCTCATGGCCGCGGCCGTCGCCGCGAGGTCGTCGATTATGATGCAGTTCCGTTTTTCGAGTTCGAGAAAAAGTTCATTCTCGGGGCGGACGTATTTCATGCGGTAATCCGCGCTGAACAGCGTCGAGAAGCGGAACACGAACACCGGATGCTCATGGAGAGTCGCGGCGACCTCCGTCGG
Organism: Candidatus Spyradosoma sp.; assembly: GCA_051884475.1. Taxonomy (GTDB): domain Bacteria; phylum Verrucomicrobiota; class Verrucomicrobiia; order Opitutales; family UBA953; genus Spyradosoma. The sequence continues at coordinate 1,422 of JBJEVP010000079.1, read as the reverse complement.
GGCGATGTTTTTTTCGGGGGACAGAGCGTGCTTCAGCCCGTAGGGGAAAAGTCGCGACCACTGGATGATCTCCGGGGCGAGCTCTTCGCGTTCGAGCCGTTCCCGCGCTGCGGCTTCGATTTCGGAGAAGCAGGTCATGGTGTATTCGCCGGAGAGGAGAAGGGCGCCGTTCTCGTCGAGCAGGGCGAAATCGGCGTTCCCGAAAGATTTTTCGAGGAGTCCGCGATCATTCCACGGGAGCGAGAAGCCGTAGGCGTTGCGCGTGTCTTTCCAGTTTTCTCCGTCGACGGGGTCGGCGACGGGAGCGATCTGCGGCGTCATCTCCCGCGAGAAACGGCCTCGAATCTGCATTTCGCGGCGGCGTCCTTGGGCGTCGAGCCCGAAGCGGCGGTAGACGAGCACGCATTTCCCGGAAAAATTGTGCTCCCAGGAGTTCGCTTTTGAGATCGAATCGTTCCCGGAGACGAGCCCGTTCGGAAAAAATTTCGTCCAGCTGAATTTTTCGGGAACGGTCGGAGTTTCGGGCTCGGAGGGCTGTTCCGGAGAGGATTTCGCGGGAGTGTCTTTCGGCGCCAATACCATAGCGACGCGGAAACCGAGGTCTTTTCCCCGCGCGTACGGGAACGAATGTCCCCAGACCGAGGGCCTGTTGTAGTCGTAATCTGCAGCCCAGTTCCCACCGCAGAACATTCGGTGTTCGTCGGCCTTTTCCGTGAGCATGCGCCTGTGCGCCGCGATGATGCCGGGCGAGTTCCATTCGGGCGTGCGAGCGGTGATGTTTTTCTCGAAGGCTTCCAGAGGCGTGGGTTTTCCCGGGAACGCTTCTATAGGCGAGTCCAGCACCCATTCCCAGACGTTCCCGAGCATATCGTGGAGCCCGAATGCGTTAGGCGCCTTGCTCCCGACTTCGTGCGTGCGTCCTTTGGAATTTCCGGCGAACCACGCGTTTTTTTGGAGGTCTTCGTCGCCGTCTCCGGAAAGGAATCCTGCGGTCGTTCCCGCGCGGCAGGCGTATTCCCATTGCGCGCGCGTCGGGAGCGTGAAGCGGAGGTCGGGAGAGTATCCCCAGTCCATGCGTTTCGTGGTGCGGAAAAGTTCGTTGAGTTTTTCGCAGAAAGCGACGGCATCGTTCCACGAAACGGATTCGACGGGAAGATCGTCGCCGACGAACGTCGAGGGATTCGTGCCCATGACGGCGCGCCATTGCGTCTGCGTGACTTCGGTGTCGCCGAGGAAAAAGGCGTCGCAGCTCTCTCCTCCGATCGGGTTCTTTCCTTTCGGTACGCGCACGAGCGTCAGTTTCACGCCCTCGGTCAGCGGGAAGTCCAGCGTCGGCTGCGGGGGCGGATTTTTCGCGGGAACGGTTTCGGCGGTTTCCGTCGTCGGACCGCGTCCGAAAAATTCCGGGCCTTCGAGCGTGAA
>JBJEVP010000078.1:0-3130 GCA_051884475.1 Candidatus Spyradosoma sp. | reverse complement strand
GTATGTCCAAATCCTCGAAACAGATCGCGATCAACTTTCCGAACGAGTTGCTGGCGATTTTTGAAGAATGTCTGCGCAGGCGGCATTTTCGGGATTTCGTGCGCGAAGCGGTGGCGGAGAAGCTGCGCCGGGATTTCGGGAAACGCGTTCCCGCGGAGTTCGTGAACCGCAAGCTGGGCGAGCGCGTCGATCTGAGGAATCCGTCGCCGGAAACGCGCCGCAAGATGGAGAAGCAGGCGGCGCGCGCCCGCGCGGGAAGGCGCGGCAGGAAAGACGAGCGCGGACGACGGGCGGCGGACGGTTGAGCGACGACTGTCTGTCATTCATTATCCCTCATCCGTCGTCCGCCGACGAAGCGGCGCGCGCCCGAGTTTTTATTGTCGCGGGAACGAAAACGTGATTGCATTTGCCGCATCATGAAGAAGGTTCTCATTCCGACCAAACTCGACGGAGTCGCCTCGAAGACGCTCGCGGCGCAGGGCTACGAAGTCGTCCAGAACGCGGAAACGCCGCTCGCGGAGCTGGCCTCCGCGCATCCCGACGCGGACGTCGTCATCGTCCGCAGCGAAAAGGTCACGCCGGAAATCATCGATTCCCTTCCGAAGCTGCGGCTGGTGGTGCGCGCGGGAGCGGGTTTCGACAACATCGACATCGTGTACGCGCGCAAGAAGAACATCGACGTGATGAACACGCCGGGCGCGAACGCGAACGGCGTCGCGGAGGAAGTCGTCGCGATGGTGCTCGCGTGCTTCCGCCATCTCGTTCCCGCGGACGTCTCGACGCGCGCGGGCCGCTGGGAAAAGAAGAATTTCATGGGCCGCGAACTGACGAAGAAGACCGTCGGCATCGTCGGGCTCGGCAACATCGGGCGCCTGCTCGCGAAGCGGCTTCAGGGCTTCGAGCCGACGCTTCTCGGCTACGACCACTTCCTCGCGAAGCAGCGCGCGATCAACATCGGCGTGCAGCCCGTTTCGCTCGAACAGATCTTCGAGGAATCCGACGTCGTCTCGCTGCACGTTCCCGGCGGCGCCTCGACGCAGAAGATGATTTCGACCGATCTGCTCTCGCGGATGAAGGACGGCGCGATCCTCGTCAACTGCTCGCGCTACGGCGTCGTGGACGAGGAGGCGCTCGCGGCGCTGAAGGCTTCGGGAAAAAAGATTCTCTACGCGACGGACGTCCATCCGAAGGACGCCGAGGGCGAAAAGCCTTCGGCGGCGGTCGCGGACCTCATTCTCCCGCACCTCGGAGCGAACACGAAGGAGGCGAACTTCAACGCGGCGAAACGCGCGGCGGAGGAGACCATCGGCTATTTCGAAAACGGCGACACGTCCTGCGTCGTGAACGCGGAAACGCCGCTCGGTCTGCACCCGATGCAGCTGCGTCTGGCGAAGATGCTGGCGACGCTCGCGCGCCTCGTCGCCGGGAACCGTCCGATCCGCAAGGCGAACTGCACGTTTTCGGGCAGCCTGCGCAGTTTCCGCAAATGGTTCACGCCGAAGATCCAGGAAGGACTTCTCCCGGACGCGGAGACGAACCTGCCGCCGCCCGCCGCGGAGCTCTCCCTCAAGGAGCACGGCGTGGACTACAAGCCCTGCGAACCGCTCAGCGGGAACGTCGAGGAAGACGCTATTTCGCTCGAACTCTTCACGGAAGGCGACGGCCGCTACCGCACGACGACCGTGCGCGGAATCGTCGCCGAAGACGTGCCGATCGTCTCGCGCATCGACGGCTTCAGAAGCCTCTACTTCGACCTGCGCGGGCACCTGCTCTTCGTGCGCTACACGGACCGCCCGGGCGTGCTCGCCCGCATCGCGAGCGTGCTCGGCGACGCGGAGATCAACATCGAGAACATCGCCGCGCCGATCGACCACGAAGTGGGCGAAACGCTCGCCGTCATCAAGACGAACAAGCCCGTGACGTCCGCGCAGGTTTCCGCGATCACGACGCTCATCAAGGCTCTGGACGTGTTCGCGGTCACGTTCTGACCGCGGCGCGCGAAAAAGCACTTGACGTTCCCGCGAGATTTCGGCTTAATACGCCCTCACATCGCTTTTTCGGTTAGGTAGCTCAGTCGGTAGAGCAAGGGACTGAAAATCCCTGTGTCGGCGGTTCGATCCCGCCCCTGACCACCATTTTCCGACGAACGCCCGCGAATTTCACGTAATTCGCGGGCGTTTTTTTTTTCCGAACAACAGTTGCGCAGGACCGCGCGCGACGGCGGAGACCGTTCCCGTCTCCGCTCAGGAATCGGTCTTGAGCTGGCGCGCGGTCGGCTTTTCGATTTTGATGTCGAGCGATTTCGCGGGGAGTTTGCCGCCGGAAATCTTCAGCGTCGCCTTGCCGGCGGAATCGCGTTTCGAGCGCAGAATGACCTGCGCCATGCCCGCGAAGGCGCGGATCGAGTCGCCCTTCATCGAATCGTGGTCGGTCGGGTCGCCGTTGCACACGCCGACGATTTCGGCGTTCCCGCCGACGGAGAATTTCAGACGATTGTCGGCAGTCGGCACGACGCGCCCCTTCTTGTCGAGGATGCGGACGGTGACGTAGGCGAGGTCGCGCCCGTCGCCGAGAATCGCGTCGCGGTCGACGGTCGCCTCGATCTGCGCGGGAGCGTCGGTGGTCTCGACGACGTCCTCCGCCCATTTTTTGCCGTTCTTGTAGGCGACGACCTTGAGCGTTCCCGGAGCGTATTTCACGTCCATCCAGGTGAGGCGGAAGCGTTCCCGCATGTCGCCGTTGAGGTCCTTGCCCGTGAGCGGCGCGCCGGTCTTCTTTTTGCGCTTTCCGAGGGATTTCCCGTTCAGGAAAAGCTCGGCGGAGTCGCCGCTCGTGTACACGAACACGGGCGTGATCTTGCCCTCGCGCTTTCCCTGCCAGTTCCAGTGCGGGAGGATGTGCGCCATCGGCACGTCCGGCATCCAATGCGACTGATAAAGATAGGTGCGGTCCTTCCAGAATCCGCAGAGATCGACGATGCCGAAATACGACGAGCGCGACGGCGTGCCGTGCTTGAGGATTTCCGCCATTTCCTTTTCGAGGCGCTTCACTTCCTCGGGCGAGGCGCCGCGGAAATCGTTCGCGGGCTTGCGGCCGAGGTTCCACGGCGTGGGCTCGCCGAGGTAGTCGA